>NZ_JAIUKB010000096.1:0-23380 GCF_020176785.1 Saccharopolyspora sp. 6V
GGGGGGGGGGGGCGCGGCGGCGGGGGGGGGGGGGGGGGGGGGGGGGGGGGGGGGGGGGGGGGGGGCGGCGGGGGGGCGGCCCCCCCCCACGCCCCTGGTGGATCAGGTGGTCGAGACGGCCTCCGCAGAATCGGCGAACTGGGTGCGGTGCAGCTCCGCGTAGAGGCCGTCGCGGGCGAGCAGATCGGCGTGGGTGCCCTGCTCGGCGATGCGGCCACCGGAGATCACCAGGATCCGGTCCGCCTCGCGGATCGTGGACAGCCGGTGCGCGATCACCAGCGCGGTCCGCCCGGCCAACGCCGTGGACAGGGCCCGCTGCACCGCCGCCTCCGATTCCGAATCCAGGTGCGCGGTGGCCTCGTCCAGCACGACCACCGGCGGTGCCTTCAGCAGCAACCGCGCGATCGCCAACCGCTGCTTCTCCCCGCCGGAGAGCCGGTAGCCGCGGTCGCCGACCACCGTGTCCAGCCCGTCCGGCAGGTCGGCCACCAGGTCCTGCAGCTGCGCGGTGCGCAGCGCGGCCAGCAGGTCGGCGTCGGACGCCCCGGGCCGCGCGTAGGCCAGGTTCGCGCGGATCGTGTCGTGGAACAGGTGCGCGTCCTGGGTGACCACGCCGACCGTCGAGTACAGCGAACGCAGCGCCACGTCCCGCACGTCGTGCCCGCCGACCCGGACGCTGCCCGCGTCCACGTCGTAGAGCCGTCCCGCGAGGTGCGTGATCGTCGTCTTGCCCGCGCCGGAATGCCCCACCAGCGCGATGGTCTGACCCGGCTCGGCGCGGAAGCTGATGTCGTGCAGCACCTCGTGCGCCGGGGCGCTCTCCGGGCGCGCCACCGACTCCAGCGAGGCCAGCGACACCTCCGCGGAGGCCGGGTAGCGGAACGACACCCCGTCGAACTCGACGGCCGCCGGCTCGGTCCGGGAGTCGAGCACCACCGCGTCCGGCTTCTCCTCGACCATCGGCCGCAGGTCCAGCACCTCGAAGACCCGGTCGAAGCTGACCAGCGCCGTCATCACGTCCACGTGCACGTTGGACAGCGCGGTCAGCGGGCCGTAGAGCCTGCTCAGCAGCGTCGCCAGCGCCACCAGCGTGCCCAGCTCGAACGCCCCGGAGATCACCAGCCCGCCGCCGAGGCCGTACACCACGGCCGTGGCCAGCGAGGCCAGCAGGGTCAGCGCCACGAAGAACACCCGGCTGTACATCGCCGAGACCACGCCCAGGTCGCGGACCCGCGCCGCCCGGGAGGAGAACATCCCGGCCTCCTCGTCGGCCCGGCCGTAGAGCTTCGCCAGCATCGCGCCGCCGACGCCGAAGCGCTCCGTCATCAGCGAGCTCAGCTCGGCGTCGGTCTTCATCTGCTCGCGGGTGATCCGCTGCAACCGGCGGCCGACCCAGCGCACCGGCAGCAGGAACAGCGGCAGCAGCGCCAGCGCGATCAGCGTGATCTGCCAGGACAGCGTGAACATCGTCGCCAGCACCAGCACGAGGCTCAGCACGTTCGACACCACCGAGGACAGGGTGCTGGTCAGCGCGCGCTGGGCGCCGATCACGTCGGTGTTGAGCCTGCTGACCAGCGACCCGGTCTGCGCCCGCACGAAGAACGCGACCGGCATCCGCTGCACGTGGTCGAACACCTCGGAGCGCAGGTCGTAGATGAGGCCTTCGCCGAGCTTCGCGGAGTACCAGCGCTGCAGCAGCGACATCCCGGCCTCCAGCACCGCGACCAGGGCGACGGCCAGCGCCAGCCACAGCACCACGCCCGGGTTTCGCGGCAGGATGCCGTGGTCGATGATCGCCTTGAACAGCAGCGGGGTCACCACGCCGAGCACGGCGGCCGCGGCGACCAGCACCAGGAACGGGACGATGTCGCGCAGGTACGGGCGGGCGTAGCGCGCGATCCGCCTGGCGAGCCCGGGCGCCAGGCGCTGCCTGGTCACCGAGTCGTCGCTGGCGAAGGAGCGCATCGTCTCCCAGCTGGTCATGTGGTGGTTCCTCTCGGTGTGGCGGCTCCGCCGGCCGGTTCGGGTCGGTCGCGGAGCCGGTGCGGTGCGCGGCCGGTGCGGGCGGCGTCCTGGGACGGGACCGCGGTTCGGACCGGGCGCGGGGGCGTTCGTGGTGGGTCGGCGCCGATCGTGCTAGTTCGCGTTAACTCGAAGTCAAACGCCGGGGAGCGGCCGGGTGTTCCGGGCGTCCCGCCGCCGGTGCCGCGAGCGCCCGCTTTCGAAGGGGAAGTCGTTCCGCGTCAAGGGGTTTCCGACGCCGGACCACTGATGACCACTCGAACGAGCGAAGTCGGGTCGGCTTGATCACAGCGAACATCGCGCTTCTGGAGGATCTTGGCCCGCACCGGGAACGATTACGCTGTGTCCCGGGTTGGAAACGCTGCGGAGTCATCGTCGCGAGGGCGTTTCCCGGGGGAAACCGAGTCACTGGGGTGTTCATGCCGATCCACGAGGGCGCGGTGAACGGCGGCCGGTCGCGCCGGCTGCCGCGAGCCGTCCTGACCACGTCACAGGACCTGCCGGACGAGGAGGGCCCGGACGCCCGGGCGCCGGATCCGCGCGCGGAACGCGCGTCCCGGGAACGGGCCACCCGCACCGGCCGCATCCCGCTGCGGCTGGCCGACCGCTACTTCCTGGTGGCGCACACCGGCACCGACCGGCTCGCCGCGCGGGTGGACCCCAAGCTGGTCGCGCTCGGTTGCGCGGGCGGCCTGCTCGCCGAACTGCTGCTGGAGGACGAGATCGGCGTGCTGCCCACCGTCCGCCCGGCGGGCAAGGGCATGCCGCCGGACTTCCTGTCCTGGTCGGTGCTGCGCGAGATCCGCTCCGAGCCGCAGCACTCGGTGCGCACCTGGATCCAGTACCTGTCCGGCACGGCGACCGAGAAGGTCCGCGCCCGGCTCACCATCATCGACGTGGTCCGCGAGGTCCCGGTCACCGGCGGGTGGCGCGCCGGGCCCGCGGTCGCCTGGCGCCCGGTCCGGCTCGACCAGCGCGCCCCGGCGGAGGCGGTGGTGGACACCTTCACGCACGAGGAATCCGCCGCGATCCGCTCCGGGATGATCACCGTCCCGGACGCCCAGGCCGAGGTCGCGCTGGCCCTGCTGGTCACCGGCACCGGCGTCACCGGCCGGCTCGGCCTGCCCCGCCCCGTGCAGCGCCGCGCGGAGCAGCGGGCCGAGCAGTGGCTGCCCCGGCTGCCCGCGGGCCTGCGCACGATCGTCGCGGAGGTGACCGCCGCCCGCGAGCAGTGGGCCATGACCCCGCGGAGATGAACGCGGTGCCCCGGGAAGCGGATCCGCGGCCCGGCGCACCGACCCCGACAGCGGGACCGCGGAACTCCGCACCGGCACCCGCACCGAGGCGGGGGAGCACCCGCACGGCGGCAACGAGTTCCCCGCCGCGCCGGGGAAGGCCTGCACCGCTGCAGGCGAGTTCCCGGCCGCGGCAGCCGAGTTCCGCACCGCAGCGGCGCCGGCACCACGTCCGAACACCGGTGGGGGGGGGGGGGGCCCCGGGGGCCCCCCCCCCCCCCCCCCCCCCCCCCCCCCCCCCCCCCCCCCCCCCCCCCCCCCGCCCCCCCCCGACCAACGAGGAGAACCGACCGTGCCACCGTCCACCCTGCCCAGATCGGCGGAGCGATCACCCCGCCCGGGACCGGTGGCGAACTCGCTCGCCGCCTCCCGCCTCGGCATGTGGTCGATCATCTTCTTCACTGTCGCCGCGGCGGCCCCGGAGACCGTCGTCGGCGGGGGAGCGGTCAGCGGGTTCGCCGTCTCGGGCGTGAACGGCATCCCCGTCGGTTACCTGGCGGTCGCGGTCGTCCTGGGCCTGTTCGCCGTCGGCTACGTAGCGATGTCCCGGCACGTGGAGAACGCGGGGGCGTTCTACGCCTACATCGCGAAGGGGCTCGGCCGGACCAGCGGCACCGCAGCGGGCGGGGTCGCCGTGCTCGCCTACGCGATGGTGCAGGTCAGCCTGGTCGGCGGCTGCGGGGTGGGGGCGGCGGACTTCCTGCACCAGGCCGGTGGGCCCGCGCTGCCGTGGTGGGTGTTCTCCGGGGTGGGCACCGGGCTCGTCGCGGTGCTCGGGGTGTTGCGCATCGACGTCAACGGGCGCGTGCTGGGCGTGCTGCTGCTCGCCGAGATCGCGATGATCCTGCTCTACGACCTGGCGTTCGTCACCGACCCCGCCGCGCCCGGGGTCACGCTGACCACCTTGAACCCGCTGCAGCTCGGCACCGCCGCGGCCGGGGTGATCCTGGTGATCGCCTTCACCGGGTTCATCGGCTTCGAGAACTCCACGGTGCTCGCGGAGGAGGCCCGCGACCCGCGGACCGTCGGGCGCGCCACCTACCTGTCGCTGGCGCTGATCGGCGGGATCTACGGGCTCTCCACCTGGGCGCTGACCGTGGCCACCGGACCGGACCGGATCGTGGCCGCCGCCGGGGAGCACTCCACCGAGCTGATGTTCGTGCTCGCCGCCGACCGGCTGCCGCCCGCACTGGTCACGCTCGGGTCCGCGCTGTACGTGACGAGCCTGTTCGCGGGCATGCTGTCGTTCCACCACGTGTGCGCCCGCTACCTGTTCGCCCTCGGCCGGGAGGGCATCGGGCCGCGCGCGCTCGGGGTCACCAGCCCGCGCACCTCGGCGCCCACCGCGGGATCGGTGACGCAGAGCGTCGTCACCGCGCTGGTGGTCGCGCTGTTCGCGGTGACCGGGTGGGACCCGATCGTCCACCTGTTCTTCTGGGGTGCGTCCGGTGGAGCGCTCGGCGTGCTGTGCCTGGTCACCGCCACCTCGTTCGCCGTCGTCGGCTACTTCCTGCGGGTGCCGGGGCACGGGTGCGGGCGGTGGCGGACGTTGCTGGCGCCGGGCATCGCGGCGGTGGTGCTCACCGGGATCCTGGTCCTGACCCTGCGCTCCTTCGGCACGGTGCTGGGCCTGCCGCCGGGTTCCGCGGCGGCGTGGGCGCTGCCCGGCGCGTACCTGGCGGTCGCGCTGGCCGGGTTCTGCTGGGGCGCGGTGCTGCGGGTGCGCCGGCCGGATGCCTACGCGCGGATCGGCATGGGAGCGCGATCCGCCACGATCGATCGAGCCGAGGAGCCCGGCGATGCGAACTGACCTCGACCTGCCCGTCCGGACGCTGGTCAGCGCGTTCGTCCACGACGCGGTCTCCTGCTGGCTGGTGCCCGATCCCGCGCGGCGCAGACCGCTGTACGAAGCGTGGTTCGAGCTGACCGTCGCGCACGCCGAACGCACGGGTGCCGTGGTGACCACGGGTTCGGCGGTGCAGGTGTGGTTCCGCGGCGACGGGCGGGAGCCGCCCAAGACGCTGGATGACGAGGGGGAACGGCGGCTCCACGAGCTGCTCGGGCCCTTCGCCGACCGGTTCGCGACCTTCAGCGAGCTCACCGGGGAGCGGCACCCGCTGGTCGCGCACTGGTACCTGTCGCTGATCGGCGTCCCGCCGCACCGGCAGCGCGCCGGAGCGGGCACGGCCGCGCTGGCCGCGAGCCTGCGCGAGTGCGACCGGGCCGGGCTGCCCACGTACCTGGAGGCGAGCAGCACCGCCAGCCGCGCGCTGTACCAGCGGCTGGGCTTCGCCGACCTGGGCACGCCGATCGAACTGCCCGGCGGTCCGCTGCTGCACCCGATGTGGCGAGCGGTGGCCGGTCGGTGAGGTGCGCCGGGGTCAGGTCTGGGACTCGGCTCCGACGTAGTCGAAGTCCCAGGTTCCGGTGTGCTTCGAGCCGGACCGCTCGTACACCAGCAGCGGCGGTGGTGCGGTCGCGCGGCGCTGCTCCGGGACGCGGACGGGCACGGTGATGCGCGGAACGGGGTGGCCGGTGGGATCGGCGGGGACGCTGACCTCGCGGCCGTCCTCGGGCCCGCCGCGCAACCGGGCGCGGACTTGATCCACTGCAGTGACTCCCTTCGCCGACTCCTGACGGCAACCGGTTCCGACTCCGGTCCGGCCCGTCCGGTTCCCGAACTCACCGGATCGAGGGATCATCGGTTTCGGGGGCCGGGGGTGGAGCGGACCCGGCCGGGTGCCGCGCGGTCACCGTCGTCACCAGTGTGGTGACCGAGCGTACTCCGATCCGGTTGCCGGAGGGTTGCGATTCGGCGGCGTTCCCCGCGCCCGCGACGTCCGATTTTCCCCATCGCCCGGGGGAAAACGCGCGGCGGTGCGGGATGCCGGGCGGTGGTCAGGTGTAGAGGGGCGCGAGCAGCGCGGCCGTCTCGACCAACCGGTCCGCGTGCGCCAGCAGCGCCTCCTTCGGGGTCTGGAAGGTGATCGTCGAGATGCTCACCCCGCCGACCGGCCGGCCCGCGCGGTCCAGCATCGGGGCGGCGAGGCAGCGGATGGTCGGCTCGTTCTCCTCGTCGTCGAGCGCGCAGCCGTCGGCCCGCACCCGGGCCAGCTCCTGCTCCAGCACGGCGGGATCGGTGGTGGTGCGCTCGGTGCGGGCGGTGAGATCTCGCAGCAGCGGCGCCCGTTCGTCCGCGGGCAGGTGGGCGAGGACGGCCTTGCCGATGGCGGTGCAGTGCAGCGGCAGCACGCCGCCGATCCGGGACGCCATCCGGTACGGCCCGGGGCTGTCCACCTTGCGCACGTAGATGGCGTGATCGCCGCTGCGCAGCGCCACGTGCACCGTCTGCTGGACCTCGGACTGGAACCGGCGCAGCACGGTGTCGCCGCCGGTGTCCTCGGCGGAGGCGATGGTGGCGGACAGCGCGTAGGCGCGGGGGCCGAGGCCGTAGGCGCCGTCGCCGTCGCTGACGACGTACCCGGCGCCGCTGAGCCCGCTGAGGATGCGGTGCGTGCTGGGTTTGGCGATGCCGGTGTCGGCGGCGATCTCGCCGAGCCGGTGCGGGCCGCCGGTGCGGGCCACTGCTTCGAGCACGCGCAGCGTGCGCAGTGCGCTGCCTTCGGTGGCGCCGGAGCTCATAGGTGCTGCACCGCTTCCTCGGCCGTTGATTTTCCGGTGATCTGCCCCTTACGCTACCGTTCGCATCAGCAGAACGGTATTCCGCGGAACGGAACGATGCTTCGTCGGCGCGGGAACCGGGCGGCTCGAGGAGGAGCGATGACCGGGCGAACCGAGGCCGCGACCGGGGCGGCCCGCCCCCGCGGCCGCGCGCACAACCTGCGGTGGGGCATGGCGCTGCTGTGCTTCGTCGGCCTCTCGGTGAACTACGTGGACCGCTCCGCGCTGAGCGTGGCGCTGCCGTCGATGAACCACGACCTGGGCTTCGACCCGAGCGTGCAGGGGCTGGTGCTCGGCACGTTCTTCCTGGCGTACGCGGGTTTCCAGCTCCCCGCCGGTGCCCTCATCGACCGGATCGGGGCGAAGCGCGCGTTCGCGCTCGGCGCCCTGGTGTGGGGCGTGGCGACGATGCTCACCGGCCTGGTCACCGGGCTGCTGTCGCTGCTGGTGTTCCGCTTCCTGCTGGGCATCGGCGAGTCCACCGGCTACCCGGGTTCGGCGAAGGTCGTGTCCCGCTGGTTCCCGCGCCGCGAGCGCGCCTTCGCCAACAGCATCTGGGACAACGGCGCGCGGGCGGGCACCGCGGTGGCGCTGCCGGTGGTGACCGCGATCATCGCCTGGGAGGGCTGGCGGGCCGCGTTCATCGTCGTCGGCGTCCTCGCCCTGCTGTGGGCGGGGTGGTGGTGGCTGTCCTACCACGAACCGGAGGACCACCCGCGGGTGACGGACGAGGAGCTGGCCTACATCCGGGCGGGCGGCGCGCGCGAGGAGTCCACATCGGACGACGGGCCGAAGGTGCGCTGGCGCGACCTGTTCCGGTACCGCACGGTGTGGGCGATGATGCTGGGCTTCTTCTGCCTGAACTACATCATCTTCTTCTTCATCACCTGGTTCCCGAGCTACCTGGTGCAGGCGCGCGGTTTCGACCTGCTGGAGCTGGGCACGGTCGGTGCGATCCCCGGCGTGGTGGCGATCGGCGGCAGCCTGCTCGGCGGCTGGGCGTCGGATTCGCTGGTGCGGCGCGGCTGGAGCCTCACCCGGGCCCGCAAGACCTGCCTGATCCCGGGCATGCTGCTGAGTTCCGTGATCGCGCTGGCGGTGGTGGTGCCGAACGCGGCGACCGCGGTGGTGCTGCTGTCGATCTCCTACGCGAGCCTGGCGTTCAGCGCGGCGTCGGTGGCGTCGCTGCCCGCGGACGTGGCGCCGCAGCCCGGGCAGGTGTCCTCGCTGGCGGGCATCCAGAACTGCGCGTCGAACATCGCCGGGTTCGTCGGCCCGATCGTCACCGGCGTGCTGCAGACGGCGACCGGCGGATCGTTCGTGGCGCCGCTGGTGCTGTCCGGGGTGCTGGGCCTGGTGGGCGCGTTCTCCTACGGGGTGCTGATCCGCAAGGTGGAGCCGCTGCCGGTCCGCACGTGAGTCCGCGGCGGACTTCCCCGGACGGGGGCGCGGAAACGAGGAGCTGACGGAGTGGAGGAGTGGTGAGCGAACGAGCCGCCGTGCTGCACGGTGCCCGGGACCTGCGGGTGGAACAGGTGGAGCCGGAGCCGCTGCGGCCCGGTGCGGTGCGGGTGGCGGTGCGCGCCACCGGGTTGTGCGGCAGCGACCTGCACTACTACGCCGACGGCCGCAACGGGTCGAACGTGCTGCGCTCGCCCACGGTGCTGGGGCACGAGGCCTCCGGGGTGGTCGTCGAACTCGGCGAGGGCGTCGACGCGGGACTGCTCGGCGCATCCGTCGCGGTCGAACCGGCGCGCCCGTGCCGCCGCTGCCCGACCTGCGCGGCGGGCCGCTACAACCTGTGCCCGTCGGGGCGCTGCTTCGGTTCGCCGCCGGTGCACGGCACGATCCGCGGCACGCTGGTGGTGGACGCGGAACTGGTGCACCGGGTGCCGCCCGGGACCGATCCGGCGGTGGCCGCGCTGGTCGAACCCCTCGCGGTGGCCTGCTGGGCGGTGCGCCGCGCCGGGGTGGTCAGCGGCGCCTCGGTGCTGGTCACGGGAGCGGGGCCGATCGGGCAGCTCGCGGTCGCGGCGGCCCGCGCCGCGGGCGCCGCGCGGATCGTGCTCACCGACGTCGATCGGCGGCGGCTCGACCTCGCCGCCGGGGCCGGAGCGGACGAGGTGCTGGACACCGGCACCGTCCACCCCGAGCCGGGTGCCTTCGACCAGCAGCTGGAGTGCTCCGGTGCGCCGGAGGCGGTGCGCCTGGACGCGCTGGTTCCCGGCGCCGTCGTCGCCCTGGTCGGGATCCCCGCGAACCGGCCCGCGGCGCCCGACCTGCTGGCGGCGGCGCAGCGCTGGGAGATCGACGTGCGCGGCTGCTTCCGCTACGGACCGGGAGCGTTCGCCGCCGCCGCGGCGCTGCTGCGCTCCGGGCGGGCCGACCTGGAGCGGATGGTCACCGCCCGGTTCCCGCTCGCCGAAGCCGATCGGGCGCTGCGCACCGCACTGACCGAACGCGATCATCTGAAGATCGCCGTGCTCGCCGAGGAGACCCCGTGAAGATCACCGCCGCCGACGTCGTCGTCACCTGCCCCGGCCGCAACTACGTCACGCTGAAGATCACCACCGAGGACGGGCTGACCGGGCTCGGCGACGCCACGCTCAACGGGCGCGAGCTCGCCGTCGCCTCCTACCTGCGCGACCACGTGTGCCCGCTGCTGATCGGGCGGGACTCGGGGCGCATCAACGACATCTGGCAGTACCTGTACCGCGGTGCCTACTGGCGGCGCGGGCCGGTGACGATGACCGCGATCGCCGCCGTCGACGTCGCGCTGTGGGACCTGCTCGGCAAGGAGACCGGGCTGCCGGTGCACCGGTTGCTCGGCGGCGCCGCGCGCGAGGGCGTGATGATCTACGGGCACGCCAGCGGGCAGAGCGTCGAGGAGCTGCTCGACGACGTCGCCGCCTACCGGGAGCGCGGGTACCGGGCGATCCGGGTGCAGGCCGCCGTGCCCGGCCTGGAGAGCACCTACGGGCTGCACCACCCGGGGACCGGTTCCACCTACGAACCGGCGGACGCGGCGATGCCCTCGGACAACGTGTGGCACACCCCGGCGTACCTGGAGTTCGCGCCGGAGCTGATGCGCGCCGTGCGGGAGCGGTTCGGCTACGACTTCCACCTGCTGCACGACGTGCACCACCGGCTCTCGCCGCTGGAGGCCGCTCAGCTGGGCAAGTCGCTGGAGCCGTACCGGATGTTCTGGATCGAGGACCCCACCCCGGCCGAGGACCAGGAGGCGTTCCGCACGATCCGGCAGCACACCACCACGCCGATCGCGGTCGGCGAGGTGTTCAACTCGATCTGGGACTGCAAGCACCTGATCAGCGAGCGGTTGATCGACTACATCCGCACCTCGGTGTCGCACACCGGCGGGATCACCCACCTGCGGCAGGTGTTCGAGCTGGCGGCGCTGCACGGGGTGCGCACCGGTTCGCACGGCGCGGGCGACCTGTCGCCGGTGTCGTTCGCCGCCGCGCTGCACCTGGACCTGACGGTGCCGAACTTCGGCGTGCAGGAGTACATGGGTCATCTGGATCCGGCGGGTGAGGTGTTCAAGGTGAACTACTCGTTCCGGGACGGCTACATGCATCCCGGCGACGCCCCCGGTCTCGGCGTGGAGCTCGACGAGGAGGCCGCGGCCCGCTACCCGTACTCGCCGAAGTACCTGCCGGTGAACCGATTGCGGGACGGCTCGATGCACGACTGGTGAGCGTGGTGGAATCGGTGATCACCCGGCGCCGCCGGGCGGGACGAGACGGGGAGGACCGGGCGTGATCCGGGTACTGGCCATCGGCGAATGCATGATCGAACTGACCCACCGGGAAGCGGACGTGCTGTCGCTGGGCTGCGCGGGGGACACGTTCAACACCGCGACCTACCTGTCCCGGCTCACCGGGCCCGCGGAGCTGCAGGTGGACTACCTGACCCTGGTGGGGGACGACCACTACAGCGACCGGATCGTGGCGGCGATGCGCGCGGAGGGCGTCGGTACCGACCGGATCGGCCGGGTCGCCGGGGCGCAGCCGGGGCTGTACCTGGTGCGCACCGACGAGCACGGCGAGCGCTCGTTCACCTACTACCGCTCGCAGTCGGCGGCCCGCGGCCTGTTCGCGGACGGGGAACCGGATTTCGACGGCTACGACCTGGTGCACCTGTCGGCGATCAGCCTGCAGATCCTCGCGCCGCCCGCGCGGGAGCGGCTGCGCGCGGCGCTGCGGCGGTTCCGCGACGCCGGTGGCCGGGTGTCCTTCGACAGCAACTACCGGCCGACCGGGTGGGACGGTGCCGCCGCGGCGGCCGAGCAGGTGCGGGAGCTGTGGTCGCTGACGGCGGTCGGGCTGCCCACGTTCTCCGACGAGCAGGCGCTGTTCGGCGACCCCACCGCGGAGTCCACAGTGGACAGGCTCCGGGTGGCCGGGGTGGCGGACGTCGCGGTCAAGGACGGTGCCGCGGGCTGCGTCGTCCTCGACGGCGAGCGGGTCGTGCGGGTGCCTGCCGTGCCGGTGGAGTCCGTGGTGGACTCGACCGCCGCCGGGGACGCGTTCGACGCCGGTTACCTCGCGGCTCGGCTCACCGGTGCCGATCCGGTCGCGGCGGCGCACCGCGCGCAGGAGCTGGCCGCCACGGTGATCCGGCACCGCGGCGCGATCGTCGCCGAGTCGGTGCTGCCCCGGCGGTCCGCGGCGCCCGTCGGGTGACCGCCTGTCGGTTGAACTCGGGGTGCGTCGTGCTCGGGTGGCGGAACCTCAGCGGCCCCCCCCGCCCGCAGCCCTCCGCCGTTTCCTGTCAGCGGCGAAGCCGCTGAGCCGCCGCCCGCCCGAGCAACCGGACCACCCGCGGGTTCTCATCGGTTCCGTCGCGAGGACAGCGATTTCCCTCGTGGCGGAGCCACTTGGGAAATCGATCCCGCAGCGAGGGAACCGCTGAGGTTCCGCCACCCCGGTGCCACGCAAAATGAGCGAGGAAGCACCCATGTAGAAAAGGCGCATGGGGACCACTCGTACGGCCGCGCTGCGCTTCCACTCCGACGCCGTGCGCGCGGAGACGCACGTCAACCTGTCCGCGGTCCGGGCCGACGGCCACCACCTGTGGGTCGGCGGCGACGAGAGCGCCACGGTGGAGCGCTTCACCCGCACCGACGCACCGCGCCCCGAGTACGCCGAGCACGTCTCGTTCGACCTCACCGAGGTGCTGGACCTGCCCGGCGGCGCCGACGAGGAGATCGACGTGGAGGGCCTGGCCCGCCGCGGCCCCTACCTGTGGGTCGTCGGTTCGCACAGCGCGAAGCGCAAGAAGCCGAAGGCCCACCACTCGGACGCGAAGGCCGCCAAGCGCCTCGCCACCGTCGTGCCGGAACCGGCCCGCCGCGTGCTGGCGCGGGTCGCGCTCTCCGACGGCGTCCCGGTGCGCCGCACCCGCGACGGGGCGCGCAGCGCGGCGCTCGGCGAACCGGGCCTGCGCGAGCTGCTGGCCGACGACCCGCACCTGGCGCCGTTCCTGCCGATCCCCGGCAAGGACAACGGTTTCGACGTCGAGGGCATCGCGGTGCACGGCGAGCCCGGCGCGGAGCGGGTGCTGCTGGGCCTGCGCGGCCCGGTGCTGCGCGGCTGGGCGGTGGTGCTGCGGCTGGCGCCCCGCGAGGAGGACGGCGAGCTGGTGCTGCGCAAGGTCGACGGGCACCGGCGCTACGCCAAGCACTTCCTGGACCTCGACGGCCTCGGCGTCCGCGACCTGTGCCCGCACGGCGACGACCTGCTGGTGCTCGCCGGGCCGTCGATGGCGCTGTCCGGCCCGGTGCGGCTGTACCGCTGGCCCGGTGCCGCCCGCGCCGACCTGCCGGAGGTCGTGCGCCGCGACGAACTGGTCCGGGTGGCCGACCTGCCGCACGGCGAAGGCCGCGACCACGCCGAGGGCATCACCGTGCTGCCTGGCGGCGACCTCCTCGTCGTCCACGACAGCCCCGCCCCGGCGCGCCTGCCCGAACCCGGCACGGTCCTCGCCGACGTCCTCGCCCCGGACTGACCGGACGGCTCAGCGCGTGTTGTGGATCCGGGGTTGGCGGGCAGAACCAGTCAGGAACTCGTTGCCCATGCGGAAAGCATGATCACCCTCGTCGTGATCCACCTCATTGCCAAGCTCCTCATCGGCCGAAGCATCTGATAGGCGTTACCCCGCACCCCTGACAACACAGATCGACAACACCCGATGAGCGGTCGTGCCGAATCGATCCCCTGCGATATGCGGTCTCGCTACGCGATTGCGGAAGCCGCGAACACCCCTGCCCGATTCGCCTACACTCCATGGTCATCCGCAGATGGAGCTCGCGGTGTCCGGGGGAGGCGAAGGTGATGAGCTATTCCAGTGATTACCGCCCGAGAGGTTGCGGGGCCACGGACACTCCGAACGCAGCTGCCTCCGTTCCGTCTCAGGGCTCCCACATCCCCGCCACGCCGAACAGCGCCCCTGCGGCAGCGCCGAAGCGATCAGTGCCCACAACCTGATCACCGCGGACGCTCGGGAACGAGCGAACCGGATCGCGGTCGTGTGCAGGGCGTTCGCCGAGGGGATGTTCGAATGGTGCGCGCGATTGGCCATTCGCTGCGCCGAGTTCGTCGAATCCCGCGGGTACCTGCGGGCATGGGCCACCACAGCCGACCTCGGCGCCCGGGCTGCGAGTCGCCTGCCACCGGGAGGCACGCGTTCGGAACTGTTGGCCAGGAGCCGGCTCAACCTCGCAGCGGCAACCGACGCCCAAGGCGGCACCGGCGAAGCGATCGGTTCCCGGGAGTCCGCGCTGCGCAGCATCCGCGCACTCGCACGAATCGGCCTGCTCCACTTGGACGAAGGTGACGCGGTCAAAGCCGAACTACCTAGCGCGGTGTGCACCGAACTGATCACAGCAGACGGCCGACGCCAGTGGCGCGACCACGTCGGTGCAGCCACCGAGCAGCTTCGCGCGGAAGTCCTCGGAGTCGTCGAAGACCTCGCGGGCAGGCTACGAAGCTGAACCGCAGATCGGCGGACCCGATCCAGCCCCGGAGCGAGCTCAGAACCAGGCTTCGGCGAGGAGCTTCAGGGAGCGGAGGCGGTCGGCGGGGTCGTGGCAGTAGGTGACGGTGATCAGCTCGTCGGCGCCGGTGCGGGTCACCAGCTCCTCCAGCCGGTGCACCGCGGTCTCCGGGGAGCCGACGGCGTTGATGCCGAGCATCGCGTCGGCGAAGTGGCGTTCCCGAGCGTCGACCGCGTCGGGGTCCACCGGTGCTTCGAGGGCGCGCCGGTTTCCGCTGCGCACGTTGACGAACATGCGCTGCACCGTCGTCCACAGCCGCGCCGCCTCCTCGTCGGAAGGAGCGACCAGGACGTTCACGCCGATCATCAGGTGCGGCTCGGTAAGCTGCGCGGTCGGTGCCTCGGTGGAGAACGCGGAGCGGTACACCTCGACGATCTCGTCCAGGTCGGCGGGCGCGAAGTGCGAGGCCACCGCGAACGGCAGGCCCAGCTGCCCCGCGATGGACGCTCCGTTCACCGTGGACCCCAGCACCCACAGCGGGACGTGCGTCCCGGTCGCCGGCCCCGCGGTGACCGGTGCGCTGTGTCCGCGGCCTTCGTCGCCGAACCAGCCGGTGAGGTCGTAGATCGAGTTCGCGAAGCTCTGCGCGTCCGCCCCGGAGCGGCTCAGCAGCTGGGCGGTGAGCTGGTCGGTGCCGGGCGCGCGGCCCAGCCCGAGGTCGATCCGCCCGGGGTGCAACTGGGCCAGGGTGCCGAACGACTCCGCCACCTGCAGCGGCGCGTGGTTGGGCAGCATGATGCCGCCGGAGCCGACGCGGATCCGCTCGGTGCGGTCGGCGGCCTGCGCGATGAGCAGCGCGGTCGCGGTGGCGCCGAGGTACGGGGTGTTGTGGTGCTCGGCGTACCACACCCGCGAGTAGCCGAGCTCGTCGGCGAGTTCGGCGGCCGCCATCGAGGAGGCGATCGCGTCGGCGATGGTGGAGCCCTCGCTGACGGAGACGAGGTCGAGGACGTCGAGCGGAACGTGCGGTGCGGTCACGAAGCCCCTCCGGGCGGGTCGGTTTCCAGGAATTCCTCGGCGATGGCCCGGTTGTAGCGGCTGACCATCTCGGACAGCAGCCGCAGGTCCTGCTCGCTCCAGCCGGAGAGCAGGGCCGCGGTGCGTTCGCGGCGGCGTTCGCACACCGCGCGCACCGCCGCCGCACCGGAGCCGGTGATCGCCAGGACGCTGCGGCGGCGGTCGGCGCCGTCGGGGCTGCGGGTGAGGTGCCCGGCGCGTTCCGCGGCGAGCACCTGCCTGCCGGTCGTGGACGGGTCGAGGCCGAGCGCGGCGGCGAGCCCGCCGATGTCGGACGGGCCGCGCGCGATCAGGGTGCGCAGCAGCAGGTACCCGGCGCGGTCCACTTCTTGGTGGAGTTCGCCGCGGCGGCACAGCATCTCCAGGTTGCGCATCAGCACTGCGGTCTGGAACTCGACGGTGTCGATCGCGTCGCAGGTGGTGCCGTCCGGTTCGCTCGGTGGGCCCGGCTCGGGGAGCTCGGTGCCGGCCGCGGCGCGGGGGTGCTGCGCGTCGGTCACGGTCTCGTCCCTCCTCGGCGTTCCGGCGATACCGGTACGATACCGATATCGGACCGAGGGGTGCCGGGCAGGGCCGTTCGGGAGCCCCGGGCCTCAGCCGATCACCGCGCGGTGGCCGCCGAACCGGGCGCCGAGCGCAGGTCCGCGCCGATCGCCCCGGTCGTCTCCAGCAGCGGCGGCAGCAGGTTCTCCCGCGCCTGTTCGGCCGTGGTGCGGCTGGCGTGCGAGGAGATGTTCGCCGCCGCCACCACCCGGTCCGCGCGGTCCCGGATCGGCGCGGCGATCGACCGCAGCCCCGCCTCCAGCTCCTGGTCCACCAGCGACCAGCCCTGCTCGCGGATCCGCGCCAGCTCGGCGCGCAGCTCCGCGGCGCTGCCCACTGTGTGCGGGCCCAGCGGGTCCAGCCGCACCCGCGCGAGGAAGTCGTCCAGCCGCTCGTCCGGCAGGTTCGCCAGCAGCACCCGGCCCATCGAGGTCGCGTACGCGGGGAACCGGGTGCCGATGTTGATCGACACGGTCATGATGCGGCTGGTGGGCACCCGGGCGACGTAGACGATGTCGTCGCCGTCGAGCACCGACACCGACGCCGACTCGTGCACCCGCGACACCAGGCGTTCCAGGTGCGGCTGAGCGATCTCCGGCAGCGACACGCTGGACAGGTAGGCGAAGCCGAGCTCCAGCACCCGCGGCGTCAGCGCGAACCGCCTGCCGTCCGTCCACACGTAGCCCAGCTGCACTAGGGTGTGCAGGAACCGGCGGGCGGCGGCGCGGGACAGATCGGTGGCCCGCGCGACGTCGCTGAGCGTCATCTCCGGCCGCGTCTCGTCGAACGCGCGGATCACCGCGAGGCCGCGCGCCAGCGACTGCACGTACCCGCCGGATTCCGAAGCCGGTTCCATCGCTCTCCTCGCTCGTCCGGAGCGGCCCTCGCCCCCGGGCACCTACCGTTCCACACACGACACCCGGGCCGCCCGCGGCACCCGTCAGCCGTCCTCGGCGGCGAGCACGTCCCGGGCGAGGGCGAAGGCGCGGTTCGCCTTCGGCACCCCGGCGTAGATCGCGACGTGCATCAGCACCTCGCGGATCTCCTCGGGGCTGACGCCGTTGCGGCGGGCGGCGCGCACGTGCATCGCGAACTCCTCCTCGCAGCCGGTCGCGGCGAGGATCGCCAGCGTCAGGCAGCTGCGGGTCGGGCGCGGCACCCCGTCCCCGGTCCACAGCTCGCCCCACGCGTAGCGGGTGATGAAGTCCTGGAATCCGGCGGTGAACTCGGTCGTCGCCGCGACGGCGCGGTCCACGTGCGCGTCGCCGAGCACCTCGCGGCGCACCGCCATGCCCTCGGCGTGCCGGGTCGTGTCGTCGGTCATCGCGCGCTCCTCGTGAAGTGGTCCAGCAGCAGGGCGTTCACCGCGTCCGGCCGTTCCGCGACGGCCAGGTGCGAGGCGTCGTCGATGATCTCCAGGCGCGCACCGGGCACCGCGGCGGCGATGCGTTCGGCGTGCGGCGGGGGAGTGGCCGGGTCCTCGCGGCCGGCGAGCACCAGCGTCGGCGCGGTGATCCGCGGCAGGCCGTCCACCAGGTCCAGCTCGGCGATCGCCTCCGCGCAGCTCGCGTAGCCCTCGTCGTCGCAGGCGCTGAGCGCGGCGGCGAACGGCACCACCCCGTCCCCGCCGGCGAACGCGGGTGTGAACCAGCGCTCCAGGGAGCTCGCGACCATCGACGTGGTGCCCTCCCGCCGGGCCTGCGCGGCGCGGTCCCGCCACGCCTGGCGCGGGGTGAGCTCGGCGGAGGTGCAGATCAGCGCGAGCCGCCCGATCCGCTCCGGCGCGTGCTGGGCCAGCCACATGCCGGTCATGCCGCCCAGCGACACCCCCGCGAAGTGCGCGCGGGCCACGCCGAGCCGGTCCAGCAGCTCCAGCACGTCCGTGCCGAGCTCGCCGAGCCGGTACGGGCCGGGTGGTGCGGCGGTGCCGCCGTGCCCGCGCTGGTCGTAACGCAGCACCCGGAAGTGCTCGGCGAGCACCGGCAGCTGCCCGTCCCAGAGCCCCAGGGCGGTGCCCAGCGAATTGGACAGCACCAGCACCTCGGCACCGTCCGGTCCGGTCAGGTCGTGGTGCGGGATCATCGGTTCCCTCCGAGGTCGTGCCGGGCCAGGGCGCGGTCCACGAACGCCCCGGCCGATCCGAGGTGGTCGGCGGGCTCGGTCGCCGCGACGACCTCCGGTTCGGACAGCACCGCCCGCACCCGCTCGTCGGCGAGCAGCGCGGAGCGCAACGTGCCGCCGCGCTCGACGATCCGCCCGCACAGCTCGGCGACCAGCTGCCGCGCCTCGGTGCCGCCCAGCGCGCCGCGCAGCGCGGCGGACGCGCTCTCGGCCATCACCAGCCCGGCGGTGAGCTCCACGTTCGCCGCCATCCGATCGGTGCGCACCCGCAGCCCGGCCAGCAGCCGCTCCGCGCCGGAGGAGGCGGCGGCGACCAGGCGCAGCAGTTCGGTCAGCGGTTCCCATTCGGCCTGCCAGGTCCCGGCGGCGCGCTCGTGCGGCTGCGGCATCGCCGCCAGCAGCGTCGCCACCAGGCCGGGCACCCGGTGCGCGGCAGCGGTGATCAGCACCGAACCCGCCGGGTTCTGCTTGTGCGGCATCGCCGAGGAACCGCCGGAGCTGCCCTCGGCGAGCTCGCCGACCTCGGTCTGCGCGTGCAGCTCCACGTCCAGCGCGATCTTGCCGAGCGCGCCCGCCACCGCGCCCAGCGCGCCCGCGAGTTCGGCGACGCGGGTGCGGTCGGTGTGCCACGGCAGCACCGGTTCGGCCAGGCCCAGCTCGGCGGCGAGGTGCCCGAGCACGGCCGTGCCCCGGTCGCCGAGCGATCCGAGCGTTCCGGCGGGGCCGCCCAGCTGCACCGCGAGCCGCTCGGCGACCACCCGGTCCAGCGCGTCCGCGGACTCGTCCAGCGCGGTCAGCCAGCTCGCGCAGCGGCGGCCGAACGTCGTCGGCAGCGCCTGCTGCAGCAGCGAGCGCCCGATCATGAGCGTCCCGCGGTGCTCCCGCGCCAGCTCGGCGCACCGGTCGGCGGCGCCGCGCAGGTCGGCGAGCACCCCGCGCAGCGCGCGGCGGGCGACCAGCATCGCGGCCGTGTCCAGCACGTCCTGGCTGGTGGCGCCCACGTGCACGTGCGGGCGGTCCGCGGGTTCCACCAAGGCGGTCAGGTCCGCGACCAGCGCGATCACCGGAGTCGCCGAGCCGACGGCGCGGCGCGCGATGGACTCCAGGTCGAACTCCTCGGCCCGGCAGTGCGCCGCGATCCGCGAGGCCGCGTCCGGCGGGACCACCCCGGCGCGGGCCTGCGCGCGGACCAGGGCCGCCTCGAAATCGAGCATCGCCTGCGCCCACGCCGCCGTGCCGGTGCGCCGTTCGGCCTCCGGCGTGCTGAACATCGGGGTGAACATCGCGGCCTCAGAGCTCGAAGAAGACGGTCTCGCCGTCGCCCTGGAGGCGGACGTCGAAGCGCAGCCCGTCCGGTTCGGCGACAGCGACCAGCGTGCCCCGGCGTTCCTCCTCCACGGTGGACAGCACGGGGTCGGTGGCGTTCGCGGCGGCCTCGTCCGGGAAGTACACCCGGGTCACCAGCCGCTGCAGCATGCCGCGCGCCAGCACCGTCACGTCCAGGTGCGGTGCTTCGGTGCGCCCGTCGGGCGTCGGCAGCGGGCCGGGTTTGACCGTGCGGAACCAGAAATCGCCCCGCGGATCGGTGCCGCAACGCCCGAATCCCTGGAACGAGCCCGCCGCGCCGCGCGGATCAGCGTGGTGGGCGAACCGGCCCCGCTCGTCGGCCTGCCAGATCTCCAGCACCGCGTCCGGCACCGGCTCGCCCGCGCCGTCGAACACGGTCCCGCGCAACAGGACCGCGCCGGGCGCGCCGGGCGCGACGACCTCGGGGCCGTCCGGCCACAGCAACCCGTCCGGCAGCGCGTAGAACGGTCCGACCGTCTGCGACGGCGTGGTGAGCTCACCCTGCTCCGGCATCAGTCGTCGTCCTCCTCGTCGTCCTCGAACGGGGTGGCGTGCGCGCCGCGCAGCACGATGTCGAACTTGTAGCTCAGCGCCCACTCCGGCACGGTGCTAGCCAGGTCGAACCGGCTGATCATGCGTTCCCGCGCCGCCGGGTCGCGCACCGAGTTGAAGATCGGGTCCTGGCCGAACAGCGGATCGCCCGGGAAGTACATCTGGGTGATCAACCGCTGGGTGAACGCCTGCCCGAACAGCGAGAAGTGCAGGTGCGCCGGCCGCCACGCGTTGTCGTGGTTGCGCCACGGGTAGGCGCCCGGCTTGATCGTCACGAACCGGTAGTGGCCGTCCGCGTCCGTCATCGCCCGCCCCACGCCGGTGAAGTTCGGGTCCAGCGGTGCCGGGTGCCGGTCGCCGGAGTGCAGGTAGCGGCCCGCCGAGTTCGCCTGCCACAGCTCCAGCAGCGTGTGCGGCACCGGTTTCCCGCCGGAGTCGAGGACCCGGCCGCTGACGACGATCCGCTCGCCCAGCGGTTCGCCCGCGTGCCCGGCGGTCAGGTCGTGGTCGTGCTCACCCACCCGGTCGTGGCCCAGCAGCGGGCCGGTGACCTCGGTGAGGTACTGCGGCAGCAGCCGCAGCGGCTGCTTCGGGTACCGCAGCGCCGAGGAGCGGTACTCGGCGCTGTCCAGCGGCGGGTGCGAGGCGGTGTCGGGCGGGTAGTGCGGCAGCAGCATGCTCATCGTCGGCTCCTCCTTCACGCCTGCAGGACCACGGCCAGGCCCTGCCCGACCCCGATGCAGATCGCCGCCAGCCCCCAGCCGCCACCCGCGGCCCGCAGCTGGTGCGCCAGGGTTCCCAGGATGCGCGCGCCCGACGCGCCTAGCGGGTGGCCGAGGGCGATGGCGCCGCCCCGCACGTTCACGATCTCCGGGTCCAGGTCCGGCCATTCGGCGAGGCAGGCCAGCGATTGCGCGGCGAACGCCTCGTTGAGCTCCACCGCGGTCAGGTCGCCCCAGCCGATGCCCGCGCGGCGCAGCGCGGTCTCCGCCGCCGCGACCGGCCCGATGCCGAAGACGTCCGGATCCACCCCGGCGACGCCGCGCCCGGCGATCCGGGCCAGCGGGGTGACGCCCAGGTCGGCGGCGACCGCTTCGGAGCCGATGAGCAGCGCGGCGGCGCCGTCGTTGAGCGGGGAGGAGTTGCCCGCGGTGACGGTGCCGCCCTCGCGGAACGCGGGCTTGAGCTTCGCGAGCTTCGCCACCGAGCTGTCCGCCCGCACGCCCTCGTCCGCGGTCAGCTCGGTGCCCGGCACGGGGACCACTTCGCGGTCGAACGCCTCGGCCTCCCACGCGGCGGCGGCGCGGCGGTGGCTGCGCACCGCGAACTCGTCCTGGGCCTCGCGGCCGATGCCGTAGCGGTCGGCGAGCAGTTCGGCGGAGTCGCCGAGCCCGATGGTCCAGCGCTCCGGCATCTCCGGGTTCGTCATCCGCCAGCCGAGCGTGGTCGAGTGCAGCGTCTCGTGCCCGCGCGGGAAACCGCCCTCGGGCTTCTGCAGGACCCACGGCGCGCGGCTCATCGATTCGACGCCGCCGGCGATGGTGAGCTCGTGGTCGCCGGTCTCCACGGCACGGCTGGCGCCGATGGCGGCTTCGAGCCCGGACCCGCACAGCCGGTTGACGGTGGCGCCCGCGACGCCGGTCGGCAGCCCCGCGAGCAGCGCCGCCATCCGCGCCACGTTGCGGTTGTCCTCCCCGGCGCCGTTGGCGTCGCCGAACGCGACGTCCTCGATGCGCGCCGGATCCAGCCCGGGGGAGCGGTCCACGAGGGTGCGCACCACGTGCGCGGCCAGGTCGTCCGGGCGCACCTCGGCGAGGCCCTTGCCGTAGCGGCCGAAGGGCGTGCGCACCGCGTCGAGGATGTGAGCGCCGTTGCTCATGCTTCTGCTCCGATCGTGGCCTTGAGTTCCCGCAGCACCCGCAGTTCGGTGCCGGTCGGGGGTGCCTGCACGGTGGGCGGGTCGGCGACTGCGAGGTCCCAGCCGGTGGCGGCCCGCACCTGCTCGACGGACACGCCGGGGCTGAGCCGGGTGAGGGTGAGCTCGCAGGTCCGCGGATCGGGTTCGAGCACGCCCAGGTCGGTGATCACCTTCACCGGTCCGCGCCCGCGCAGCCCCAACCGCTCCCGATCGCCCGCGCCGCGGCCGTAGCCGACGGAACTGGTGAAGTCGACGGAGTCGACGAAGCTGCGGGTGCTCTGCCGCATCACCACCAGCACCTCCTTGCAGGAAGCGGCGATCTCCGGGGCACCGCCCGCGCCTGGCAGCCGCACCTTCGGGTCCGCGTAGTCGTCCCCGATCACGGTCGAGTTGATGTTGCCGAAACGGTCGATCTGCGCGCCGCCGAGGAACCCGAAGTCGATGCGGCCCGGCTGCAACCAGTAGTTGAAGATCTCCGGCACGCTCACCACGGAATCCGCGGTGTCGGCGAGCACCCCGTCGCCGATGGACAGCGGCAGCCGGTCCGGTTTCGCGCCGAGCGTGCCCGATTCGTAGATCAGCACCAGGTCGGGGGCGTGGGTGCGGCGGGCCAGGTTCGCGGCGGTGCTGGGCAGCCCGATGCCGACGAAGCAGGCGGCACCGTCGGTCAGCGAGCGCGCGGCCGCGACGCTCATCATCTCGTCGGCGGTGAACGTCATCGCGCGCTCCTCTCGGCCAGGCCCTCGCGGTCCAGCCACGCCTCGAATTCGGCGCGGTCGCGGGAGATCGCGTCCCAGCGCCGGTAGTGGTCGTTGTCCCGCTCCGAGTAGCCCTGCGCGTAGGAGGGGTGGGCGCCGCCGGGGACCTCGGCGACGGCGGTGACGGCCCACTTCGGCAACACCACGGCGCCGGGCCGCGGGGTGAGCTCGTCGACGACCTCCTCGACGGTCACCAGGGAGCGCTTCGCGGCGAGCACGGTCTCCTTCTGCACGCCGGTGATGCCCCACAGCTGCACGTTGCCCTGCCGGTCGGCCTGCTGCGCGTGCACGATGCCGACGTCCGGGTTCAGCGCGGGCACCGCGGCCAGCTCCTCGCCGGTGAACGGGCAGGTGACGGTCTTGATGGAGTCGGTGTGCGCGGGCAGGTCGGTGCCGGTGTAGCCGCGCAGGATCGCGAACGGCAGTCCGGAGGCGCCCGCGGCGTAGCGGTTGGCCATGCCCGCGTGGCTGTGCTCCTCGATCTCCAGCGGCACCGGCCAGGAGTGCTGCACGGCGTCCCGGAACCGGTGCAGCGAACCGACTCCGGGGTTGCCGCCCCAGGAGAACACCAGCTTGCGCGCGCACCCGGCGCCGATGAGCTGGTCGTAGACGATGTCCGGCGTCATCCGGCACAGCACCAGGTCGCGCTTGCGCTGCCGGATGATCTCGTGCCCGGCGGCGACCGGGATGAGGTGGGTGAAGCCTTCGAGTGCGATCACGTCGCCGTCGGCGACCAACTCGGCGATCGCCTCGTCCAAGGCGAGGATGCGTGCCACCGATCCGCTCCGATCGTGCGCATAGTGAACATGTGTTCTTTGCGCGAACACTAGTGCCGCCGCGGCGACGCGGTCAAGCACCGCCCGGCGCAGTGCTGAACGGACCGTTCGACCAACGAGATGAGGCGAACGGTCCGTTCACTCCCCGGCCCGGCGGCCGGAGCGGTGCGATCGACCCGGGTGAGCGGACCGTTGTTGCCGCCGGATGCGGCGTACCCGGCGGTTAAGGCGAAGACGGCGGGGGCGGCATGTCCATTGAGCGGTGCCGGCCCCTA
>NZ_JAIUKB010000097.1:0-3428 GCF_020176785.1 Saccharopolyspora sp. 6V
CCCCCCCGCCCCCCCCCCCGGCGCGGGCCCCCCCCCCCGGGGGCGCGCCCCCCCCCCCCGCGCGGCCCGCCCCACGGGCCCGTTCACTCCGAAGCCGAGGGGGCGGGCAGGTCGTGGTCGCGGTCCGGGCCGCTGCGCCGGCCGTCGCGACCGGGCGCCGCCAGCACCGCCGCCACCCGGTCGGAGATCGCCGCCAGCGCGGCCGCCGTGATCGGCTGGTCGCGGACGCCGCGCCGGGTGGCGGCGAGGATGCGCCGGGCCGGGGCCGGTTCGCCGCGCAGCGGAATCCGCACCACCGGCCAGTCGTCGTGCAACCGCGCCAGCCGCGGCACCAGGATGATGCCGAAGCCGTGCGCGACCAGCGCCGTCCCGGTGTCCCACTCGTCGGCGTGGTGCGCGATGTTCGGGCTGAACCCGGCCGCCATGCACGCGGCGCGCATCAGGTCGTGGTAGGTGCCGCCGGGGTGCCCGATGATCCACTGCTCGTCGGCGGCTTCGGTGAGCGTCGCGGACTTCCGCCCGGCGAGCCGGTGATCGCTCGGCACCACCAGGTCCAGCGGGTCGTCCAGCAGCGGGTGCTGCTCGAAGCGCGCGTCCCCCAGCGGCGGGGTGTCCGCGGTGTTGATGACCAGAGCGACGTCCGCGTCCCCCGCCAGCAGCAGGTCGAAGCAGCGGTCCGGTTCGGCCTCGACCAGCCGCACGCGCACCCGCGGGAAGCGCTCCCGGAGCATCGCGGCGGCGGCGGGCAGCAGGTGGGTCGCGGCGGTGGAGAACCCGCACAGGGTGAACGGGCCCGCCGGTTCTCCGGCCAGCGCGGCGAGTTCGGCGCGGGCGTGCTCGGCCTGCACCTGCAGCAGTTCCGCGTGGTGCAGCACGGTCCGGGCCGCGGGGGTGAGCCGGATGCCGCGGCCGGACTGGGCGAGCAGCTCGACGCCGAGCTCCTCGGCGAGCTGGCGCAGCTGGTAGGAGACCGTCGACGGGGTGTAGTGCAGCGCCGCTGCGGCGGCGGTGACGGTGCCGTGGTGCGCGACCAGCTGCAGCACCGTCAGCTTGGGATCGATCATGCGAATATTTTGCACGGTTCACCGCGAGAACGTTTGATTCACTTCGCCGGCATCGGGCGGCAACCTGTGGACGTGCTGCCCTTGAAGCCCTCGCCTCCTCCTGCGCTCCAGACCGGCTCGGGGAAGGAGTTCGTCGACCGGGTGCGCGCGGTGCGCACCGGGACCTACCTGCTGGTGGTGCTCACCGCGGGCGCGTACCTGCCGAGCCCGCTCTACCCGGGCTACCAGGGGTCGTTCGGCATCAGCGACCTCGGCATGACGCTGATCTACGCGGTGTTCGCGCTGGTCAGTGCGCCGGCGCTGCTGCTGTTCGGTCCTGCGTCGGATGCGCTGGGGACGCGCGTGGTGCTGCGGACGGCGGTGCTGCTGGCCGCTGCCGGGTCGGTGTGCTTCGCGTTCGCCGCGGGCACCGGCTGGCTGCTGGCCGGTCGGGCCGCGCAGGGGCTCGCGCTGGGCGCGGTGACCCCGGCGGCGACCGCGTTGATCTGCGACGACCCGCGCTCGGCGAGCAGGCGGCGCGCCGCGGTGCTGGCGGGCACGGCGTTCCTGCTCGGCACCGCGGCCGGTCCGGTCGCCGCGGGTGCGCTGGCCCAGCACCTGCCGCTGCCGCAAGTCCTGCCGTACCTGCTGCACCTGGTGCTGCTGGGCGTCGGATGGCGCCGCCTGTCCCGGCTGCCCGCGCCCGCCGCACCGCTGCGGCGGTGGCGGCCGGAACGCCCGCGGATCCCGCGCGGGACGCGCTGGTCGTTCACCGCGGCCGCGGGCACCGGGTTCCTGGCCTGGACGGTGGCCGGGCTGTTCCTGGCGATCGTCCCGGCGCTGCTGGAACGCACGGCGCGGGCCGACCTGACCACCACCGGCTGCGTGCTCGGGGCGGTGCTGGTCTGCTCCGCGCTGACGCAACCGTTCGTCATCGGACTCGGCCCTCGGCGCGCGCAGCTCGGCGGGCTCGGCGGATTGCTGGCGAGCCTGGTGCTGCTGGCGGCGTCGGCGGGCGCCTCGCTGCCGGTGGTGCTGGCGGCGGCGGTCGTCGCGGGAGCCGGGCACGGGCTGGCCTACGGCGGGGCGACGGCCGCCGTCGAGGAGGTCGTGTCGCGGCGGGAGCGCGGGGCGATCACCGGGGCGCTGTACCTCGCGTGCTACCTCGGCGCCGGGTTCCCCGCCGTGCTCGTCGGCCTGGTGGCGCTGGAGCGCCCGCTGGGGACCGCGACGTCCTGGGTGGCGATCGCGGCGGGAGCGCTGGTCCCGGTGGTGGCGGTCGCGGTGGCGGTGGCCGGGCGGCCGACGCCGCCGGTCGAGGCGCCGCGGCCGGGTCCGCACCGGGCCGAGCACCGGCTGGACCGCGCGGGACGCCCGCGGGTCAGAGGTAACCGCTGTCCGGCAGGCCCTGGTGCGGGAGGCCGAGCACGGCGATCGCGGCGTTCGCCGCGGCCGCGGCCTGCTGGTGGCCCGTCTCGCCCCAGTTGAGCAGGTCGCCCGCCTTGCCCGGGTGCACCAGCAACCGCAGGTAGGTGCGCCCGTTGTCCGGGTCCGGTTCCGGCGGGTGCACCCGGCTGATCTCGGCGACCATCCGCACCTGCGCGTACGGCGAGTGCCCGTCGTCGACGCACTGGTAGCCGAGGTAGTGCGGCTCGGCGATGTCGAGCGTGACCTCCTCGTAGGTCTCGCGCCGCAGGATGTCCACGTAGGCGGACTCGCCGGGCTCCGGTCGCCCGCCGGGCAACGAGTGCTTCGCGCCGTCCACCCTGATCAGCACGCGCCCGTCCGGGGCGAACAGGAACCCGTAGACCTGGCGGACCGGTAGGCCTCCGGGCACGGCGCGGGTGTGCCAGGTGAACTTGGCCATGGCTGGATCCCCTTCCTGCCCCGGCGTCGGGCGCCGCGCGGTCGAACCGATCACGTTACCGCGCGGCGCTCGCGGAGTCCCGCTCCGCCGCGCGGAGATCCGCATGGGCGCCCGATCCGGTTACGATCATCCACTGTGGACGATGCCCGGCTGGTGGAACGGTGGCCGCGTTCCGTTGACACCGTTCAGCCGATGCGGTCACGATGATCCCGTGCTCATCGCGACCAGCCTGACCCGCCGCCGCCACGTGGACTTCGTCCGCGTAGGTGCGCAGGGTTGTCGTCGCTGACCTGATGTCCTCGCCGCGACTCCGGCGGCATCAGTACTCCTCCCGGTGATCGACCCGGTCGCGCCCACCGCGCACCCGGTTCGCGCCGCACCGCGGCCACCGGCACCTTCCCCCGCACCCGGGGGGGGGGGGGGGGGCGGGGCGGGGGCGGGGGGGGGGCCGCGCCGCCGCGGCCCGCGCGGGGCCGGCGCCGCGGCCCCCCCCCCCCCCCCCCGCGGCGGCGGGGGGG
>NZ_JAIUKB010000097.1:3436-6068 GCF_020176785.1 Saccharopolyspora sp. 6V
ATCTGTAGGCGCGGACGAGATCTTCCTGAAAGACGGCGAGATAGGACTGGGTGGTGGGCCCCCCGGGGGGGGGGGGGCGGCGGGGCGCCCCCCCCCCCCCCCGGCACGACCTGTCCACGGGAGACGACCGTGTCCACCGACATCCCCGCCGCGCCGCTGAAGTTCGCCTACTGGGTGCCCAACGTCAGCGGCGGCCTGGTCACCAGCACCATCGAACAGCGCACCGATTTCGGGTTCGAGTACAACAAGGAACTCGCGGTGCTCGCCGAGCGCAGCGGGTTCGAGTACGCGCTCAGCCAGGTCCGCTACGCCTCCAGCTACGGCGCCGCGCAGCAGCACGACCCGGCCGCGTTCAGCCTCGGCCTGCTGCTGGCCACCGAGCGGCTCAAGCTCATCGTCGCCGCCCACCCCGGCCTGTGGCACCCGGCGATCCTCGCGAAGTTCGGCATCACCGCCGACATCCTGTCCCAGGGCCGGTTCGCGGTGAACATCGTCAGCGGCTGGTTCAAGGAGGAGTTCACCGGCCTCGGCGAACCCTGGCTGGAGCACGACGAGCGCTACCGGCGCACCGAGGAGTTCATCCGCGTGCTGCGCGGGCTGTGGACGCAGCCGAACTTCGAGCTGGCCGGCGACTTCTACCGCATCCGCGACTTCAGCCTGCGCCCGCAACCGTTCGAGGTGCCCGGGCGCCCGCACCCGGAGATCTTCCAGGGCGGCAACTCGTCCGCGGCGCGCACCCTCGCCGGGCGGGTGTCGGACTGGTACTTCAGCAACGGCAAGGACTTCGACGGGTTCAGCGAGCAGGTCGCCGACGTCCGCGCCCAGGCCGCCGCCCACGGCCGCACCGTCCGCTTCGGCCTCAACGGCTTCCACATCGCCCGCGACACCGAGGCCGAGGCGAAGGCCGTGCTCAAGGAGATCGTGGACAAGGCCGATGTGGACGCCGTCGAAGGGTTCCGCAAGTCCGTGCAGCAGGCCGGGAAGTCCACATCGGACGGCAAGGGCATGTGGGCGGACTCCGAATTCGCCGACCTCGTCCAGTACAACGACGGCTTCCGCACCGGCCTCATCGGCACTCCGGAGCAGATCGCGCACCGCATCATCGAGTACAAGAAGCGCGGCGCGGACCTGATCCTGCTCGGATTCCTGCACTACCTCGAAGACGTCGAGCACTTCGGCACCCACGTGCTGCCCATCGTCCGCGAACTCGAAGCGGACCTCGACCGCACCGGCGACCCCATCGGCGCCACCCGGTGACCACCCGCACCACCGCAACCCGAGGAGAACCGCTGTGAGCACCACCGAACCGACCACCACCCGCTGGGAACGACGACCCGACACCCCCGAGGGCTGGCTCGAACGCGCCCGCGACGTGGCCGCGCTGCTGGCCGTCGACGCCGTCGAGCGCGACCGCGCCGGCGCCACCCCGCACGCCGAAGTCCGGCTGCTCAAGGAATCCGGCCTGGTCCGGCTGCTCGGGCCCGTCGAGCACGGCGGGGGCGGTCAGCGCTGGGACACCGCCTACCGGGTAATCCGCGAGGTCGCCAAGGGCGACGGGTCCATCGGCCAGCTGCTCGGCTACCACTACCTGTGGGCGTGGGCGGTGCGGCTGGTCGGCACCGACGCGCAGATCGACGCCGTCGAGCAGCTCTACACCGAGAACGACCTGTTCTTCGGCGGGGCGGTGAACCCGCGCGACTCCGACGTGGTCATCACCGACGAGGGCGACGAGATCGTCTACACCGGGCGGAAGTCCTTCTCCACCGGCAGCAAGGTCTCCGACCTCACCGTGCTGGAGGGCGTCCTCGACGGCACCGACGACCACATCTTCGCCATCGTGCCCTCCGACCAGGAGGCCATCGTCTACGGCGACGACTGGGACAACCTCGGTCAGCGGCTCACCGAATCCGGCAGCGTCGAGATCCGCGGCGTGCGGGTGCCGTGGGAGTCGGCGGCGGGCTACGTGGACAAGCGGTTCCAGCCGCTGGTCTACAACACGCTGAACACGCCCACCATCCAGCTGGTGTTCACCAACTTCTACCTCGGCATCGCGCAGGGCGCCCTGGACGCCGCGACCGCCTACACCCGGGAGAAGACCCGGCCGTGGCCCTACGGCGGGGACGACAAGGACAGCGCCACCGAGGAGTTCTACGTCCTCGACACCTACGGCGATCTGCAGGCGAAGCTGTGGGCCGCGGAGGCGCTCGTGGACCGCGCCGGGCAGCGCATCGACGGGTTGCTGCACGCCGAACGGGACTCGGTGACCGCCGCGCAGCGCGGGCAGGCCGCCGTGCTCATCGCCGCCGCCAAGGAGCGGATCGTGCAGACCGGGCTGGAGATCGCCACCCGGATCTACGAGGTGACCGGGGCGCGGGCGACCTCGAACTCCGCGGGCCTGGACATCTTCTGGCGCAACCTGCGCACCCACACGCTGCACGACCCGATCGCGTACAAGCGGGTCGAGGTGGGCCGCTACGCGCTGCTCGGCGAGATCCCGGAACCGACCTGGTACACGTGATCCGGTGCGGGGGGGCCCCCCCCCCCCCCCCCCCCGGCGGCCGCCCCCCCCCCCCCCCCCCCCCCCCGAGGGGGGGCCCTAAGGCCCCCCACGACGCACCCACCCCACGGCGCG
>NZ_JAIUKB010000098.1:0-17430 GCF_020176785.1 Saccharopolyspora sp. 6V
GGTGGGCGTGGGCGCTCCGGTCCGCCCAGGGCGCGGCCCCGCCGGTCGGCCGGCGGGGGCGGCGCCGCGCCCGCGGCCGGCGCCCCCCCCCCCCCCCCCGCCGCGCGTCAGCCGCCGAGCCAGGTGGCGACGAACTTCGCGACCCGGCTGACCCGCCGGACCTTCGGCCTGCCGCCCGCCACGCCGTGGATCTCCCACTCCTGGCCGCACTCCGGGCAGAACCACGGTCCCAGCCTGCTCGCGTCCGGCTCGCACGGGTGACCCCGCCGTCCTCGCCGCATCCCGCCGTCCTTCCCCGCTCGCCGCGCGCCGTGGCCCCGCGGCCCACGACGATGATCAGCACCGATGACACCACAGCGCGCCGCCGCCGCGGAACATTTCCGGATCGTGGTCATCCGGCCGGGCGCGGGACCTTCGACCGTGTGACCCGCCGTATCCGGTTCGTACCGTCGAACAGGTGAGAACAGCTGGGGACACTCGGCGTGCGGCGCCAGGACGACACCGGATCGGCACGACCGCCACCGCCGGAGTCCGGATCAGCGGGCACCGCCGCCGGTCCTGCGCCGCCCGCCGCACCGCCCTTAGCCTGGGAACGACGGTTTCTGGCGCGCCCGCACGCCGCGGGCGGAAGCGGGGGCTGCGAGATGGCACAACCGGACGAGGCGGGCACCGGCCCCGACGCGGGCGGCGCGACCCGCATCGCCCTCGTCGACGACCACGAGGTGGTGCGCCGCGGGATCGCCGACCTCCTGGAGGACGAGGACGACTTCACCATCGTCGCCGAGGTCGGCACCGTGCAGGAGGCCCTGGTGCGGCTGCCACCGGCCCGGCCCGACGTGGCGGTGCTCGACGTGCGGCTGCCCGACGGCAACGGCATCGAGCTGTGCCGCGAACTGCTCTCCCTGCTGCCCGGGGTGCGCTGCCTGGTGCTCACCTCGTTCTCCGACGACGAAGCGCTGCTGGACGCGATCATGGCCGGGGCGTCCGGGTACGTGCTCAAGCAGGTCCTCGGCTCCGACCTGCGCTCCGCGATCCGGCAGGTCGCCGCCGGGCGCTCGCTGCTCGACGCGGCCACCACCTCCGCCGTGCTCGAACGGCAGCGGCGCAAGCATTCCCGGGAGGACCCGCTGCGGCGGCTCACCGAGCAGGAGCGGGCCGTGCTGGAGCTGATCGGCGCCGGGATGACCAACCGGCAGATCGCCGAGCGGATGTTCCTCGCCGAGAAGACGGTGAAGAACTACGTCTCGCAGCTGCTCTCGAAGCTCGGGATGCAACGCCGCACCCAGGCAGCGGTCCTGGCCACCGAACTCCGCTCTCGTCCTTCCTCTGGTTGACCTCCGGGGTGCACGGCCCGGCGCCCGACGGGCGCTTCCGGTCAGGCGGGTTCGTCGTGGGGGAGGGGGGCTCGCCAGGTGAGGCGGGTGCCGCCGTCCTCGGGGGTGGTGAGTTCGAGGGTGCCGGCGAGCTGTTCGGCGCGGGCGCGGAGGTTGCGCAACCCGTTGCCGGGAGCTCCGCCGGCCGCCCCGCAGCCGTTGTCGACCACCTCGATGGTCAGCTCCGCGCCGGTGTCCACCGACACCGTGATCGCGGTGGCCCCGCCGTGGCGCAGCGCGTTCGCGACCGCCTCCCGCACCACCGCCTCCGCGTGCTCGAAGTGGCCGGCGGGCACCGCGGTGTCGATCGCACCGGACATCCGCACCGCCGGGGCGAACCCGGCGCCGCTGCTGGCGTCGGCGACGGTGTCCAGCAACCGGCGGCGCAGGCTCACCGGGTCGTCCGCGCCGGGCGAGGAGTGCAGGTCGAAGATGGCGGTGCGGATCTCGCGCACCGTGTCGTCGAGCTGCTGCACCGACTGCTGCACCCGCCGCCGCACGTCCGAATCGGTGGCGCGGCGCAGCGTGCCCTGCAGGCTCAGCCCGGTCGCGAACAGCCGCTGGATCACGTGGTCGTGCAGGTCGCGGGCGATGCGGTCGCGCTCGCCGAACACGTCGAGCTGCCGCTGCGCGCGGTTCTTCGCCGCCAGCTCCAGCGCGATCGCCGTCTGGTCGGCGAAGGACGCCAGCAGCGGCACCTGCCCCGGACCGAACGGCCTGCTCTCCTTGCGGCGCAACGCGATCACCGCGCCCGCGCCGGCCTCGCCCGAGTGCAGCGGCACCGCCAGCGCCGGGCCGTAGCCGGGCAGCACGTGGTTGAGGCCGCTGACCGGGGACGCGGACACGTCCGACTCCAGCACCGGGGTGTCGCCGGTGAGGCTGGCCAGCACCGGGCCGTCGGTGCTCACCGGGATGCCCACCTCGATGTCCGCCTCCCCGGCGACGGCCTCGACCCGCGCCTGGCCGGTGGCGGCGCCCTGGCGGGCCAGCACGATCAGCGCGCAGTCGGCGCGGGAGATCTCCATGGCGCGCTGCGCGATGAGCCGCAGCCCGTCGGCGGTGCTGACACCGGACAGCAGTTCGGTGGTGATCTCGCTGGAGGCCTGCAACCAGCGGTGCCGCAGCCGCGCCTGGTCGAACAGCCGCGCGTTCTCGATGGTGACCCCGGCGGCCGCGGCCAGGGCGCGCAGCACCACCTCGTCGTCCTGGCCGAACTCGCCGCCGTCGAGCTTCTCGGTGAGGTACAGGTTGCCGAACACCTCGTCGCGCACCCGGATGGGGATGGCGAGGAAGCCGCGCATCGGCGGGTGGTGCTGCGGGAAGCCGATCGATGCCGGGTGCTGGGTCAGGTCGCGCAGCCGCAGCGGGCGCGGATCCCGGGTGAGCTGCCCGAGCAGCCCGCGGCCCCGCGGCGTCGGCCCCATCCGGGCGACGGTGGCCTCGTCGATGCCGACGTGCACGAACTGGGTGAACTCGCCGTCCGGCCCGAGCACGCCCAGCGCGCCGTAGCGGGCCTGCACCAGCTCGGTGGCGGCGGTGACGATGCGGTGCAGGGTGGTGTCGAGCTCCAGCTCGGTGCCGATCGCGAGGACCGCGTCCAGCAGGTCCTGCATCCGATCCCGGGTGCTGATCACCCTGGCCAGCCGCTCCTGCAGCTCGCCGAGCAGTTCGTCGAGGCGGAGGTCGCCCAACGTGGAGGCCACCTCTTGCAGCCGGTCGGTGACCGGGTCGTGGGAGGAGGCTTCGGACATCGCTGATCCATCGGTGTGCGGCGGGCCCGCCGAGGTGCTTCGGCGGGGCGTCGGTGCGGGAGCCGCCCGTTCCCGGCGCGGTCTCGGCCGGGTGCCGCCGGGGCTGCGGGCCGAACGCGGGCCGGGTCGTCGGGGCGGCGGCCGCGGGGTGCGGCCGTGCCCGTGGCGGACGTGCCGGTGCTCGCCGGTGCCGGGCCGCGTGCCGTCGGCGCGGGGTCGAGCGTGACCTGAGTGTGACCGAACGCCGCGGTGGTGGCGAGTCGTTCTCGGTCAGGTGCCGGGGGTTTCCGGGGGCGGGGCGAGTTCGCCGGTCTCGTCGGCGGCGAGCTTGGTGAGCAGCTGCCGGAGCCGGTCCGATTCCTCGGCGCTGAGCCGGTCCAGCGCGGTGCTGTTGATCTCGTCGGCGAGCGCGGTGGTCTCGCGCAGCACCCGCCTGCCCTCGTCGGTCAGCTCCAGCACGCGGCGCCTGCGGTCGTAGCGGTCGACGGTGCGCGCGACGAGCCCGCGCTGTTCGAGGCGGGCGAGCATCGCGGCGAGCGTCGCCTTGTCGATCGCGGCGCGCCTGCCCAGCGCGGCCTGTTCGATGCCGGGGGCCTCGTCGATGGCGGTGAGCGCGGCGTACTGCGGCTTGGTCAGCTGCGGGGATCGCGCCTGCCAGCGGGCGCCGTGGTCCTGCAGGACCCGGCGCATCAGGTGGAAGACGGCGCTTTCCAGCTGCACGACGCACTCCTCTTGCCGGTCCGGTGGGCTCGCATCCTACGAGATCGGTTCGGGCGGTGGGGCCGGAGCCGTCGCCGCGGTGACCGCGGCCGCAGCGGTGGTAGTATGTGTACGAACGTTCGTCTACGAACTAAAGGAGGCGGGTGGCGGTGCGCCTGATCGTCGGGATGACCGGAGCCACCGGGGCGCCGCTGGGCGTGCGCCTGCTCGAAGCGCTGCGCGGCCTGCCCGAGGTCGAGACGCACCTGGTGCTGAGCCGCTGGGCCCGCACCACCGTCGAGCTCGAAACCGGCCGCAGCACCCGCGAGGTCGCCGAGCTCGCCGACGTGGTGCACGGGCCCGCCGAACAGGGCGCGTCCATCTCGTCCGGCTCGTTCCGCACCGACGGCATGATCGTCGTGCCGTGCAGCATGAAGACCCTCGCCGGCATCCGCACCGGCTACGCCGACGGGCTCATCGGACGTGCCGCCGACGTGGTGCTCAAGGAGCGGCGCAAGCTCGTGCTCGTCCCGCGGGAGACGCCGCTGAGCGAGATCCACCTGGAGAACATGCTCGCGCTCTCCCGGATGGGCGCCGTGCTGGTCCCGCCGATGACCGCCTTCTACGACCAACCGCAGTCGGTGACCGACCTGCTCGACCACGTCGTGATGCGGGTCCTCGACCAGTTCGACCTGCCCGCCCCGGACACCCCCCGCTGGGGCGGTCTCCGCGCGGCCCGGGACGCATCGGCCGACCGATGACCAGTGAAGGAGGAGAAGTGGCCCACGACGACCTGCGGTCCTACCTGGACGCGCTCGACGAGGCGGGACAGCTGCTGCGGATCACCGAACAGGTCGATCCGGAACCGGACCTCGGCGCCGCCGCCAACGCCGTGTCCCGGCTCGGCGAGGGCGCGCCCGCGCTGCGGTTCGACGACGTCACCGGGTTCACCGACCCGCGCATCGTGCTCAACGCGCACGGGTCCTGGCCCAACCACGCCATCGCGATGGGGATGCCGCCGGAGACCTCCACCCGCGAGCAGGTGCAGGAGTTCATCCGGCGCTGGGAGGACTTCCCGGTCGCCCCCGAGCGCCGCGCCGACCCGCCGTTCCTGGCGAACTCCCGCGAAGGCGCCGAGGTCGACCTGTTCGAGGTGCTGCCGCTGTTCCGGCTCAACGACGGCGACGGCGGGTTCTACCTGGACAAGGCCGCCGTCGTCTCCCGCGACCCGGACGATCCGGAGAACTTCGCCAAGCAGAACGTCGGCGTCTACCGGATGGAGGTCAAGGGCCGGAACGAACTCGGCCTGCAACCGGTGCCGATGCACGACATCGCGCTGCACCTGGGCAAGGCCGAGGAGCGCGGCGAGGACCTGCCGGTCGCGATCGCGCTCGGCAACGACCCGATGATCACCATCGTCGGCGGCACCCCGCTCGGCTACGAGCAGTCCGAGTACGAGATGGCGGGCGCGCTGCGCGGGGCGCCGGCGCCGATCGCCACCGGGCCGCTGACCGGGTTCGACGTGCCGTGGGGCTGCGAGGTGCTGCTCGAAGGCGTGGTCGTCGGGCGGCGCCGCGAGGTCGAAGGGCCGTTCGGCGAGTTCACCGGGCACTACTCCGGCGGCCGGAACATGCCGGTGGTGCGCATCGACCGCATCTCCTTCCGCACCGACCCGATCTTCGAATCGCTGTACCTGGGCAAGCCGTGGACCGAGATCGACTACCTGATCGGCCCGGCCACCTGCGTGCCGCTGTACCAGCAGCTGCGCGCGGAGTTCCCGGAGGTGCAGGCGGTGAACGCGATGTACACCCACGGGCTGCTGGCGATCGTGTCCACCAAGAAGCGTTACGGCGGTTTCGCCCGCGCGGTGGGGCTGCGGGCGATGACGACGCCGCACGGCCTCGGCTACACCAAGGTCGTGATCGTCGTCGACGAGGACGTGGACCCGTTCGACCTGCCGCAGGTGATGTGGGCGCTGTCCACGAAGGTCAACCCGGCCGGGGACCTGGTGGTGCTGCCGAACATGTCGGTGGTGGGCCTCGATCCCGGGTCCCAGCCCGCGGGCATCAGCGACAAGCTGGTGATCGACGCGACGACGCCGGTGGCACCGGACGCGCGCGGGCACTACGGCCAGCCGGTGCGGGACCTGCCCGAGACCGGGCGCTGGGTGGAGAAGCTGCGCGCCCTGCTGCGCGAGAACTGAACCGACGACGAGAGGAGAGCGCGATGTGCCCGCGTTGTGCCGCGACCGAGGTGACGGTGCAGGCCGTGTCGCCGGTCGCCGGGGTGTGGGAGGTGCGCCGCTGCGAGTGCTGCCACTACTTCTGGCGCAGCACCGAACCGGAGCGCCGCACCCGCCGCGAGTCCTACCCGGAGGCGTTCCGGATGACCCGCCGGGACGTCGAAGCGGCGACCGAGATGCCCGCCGTTCCGCCGCTGCGGAGTGCGCCGTGAGCGGGCGGGCGCTGATGTGGGAGGTGCGGGCCGCGCCGGGCGTGCAGCCGGAGCTGCTGGCGTGGGTCCGGGAGCACGCGGTGCCCTGCTGCGGTCCGGTCGAGCTGTACCGCTCGGCCGAGGACCGCGTCGTGCTCATCGCGCACCACGACGCGGACCCGCCGCGGCTGCCGACCCCGCCGCCGCACCTGGTCGCGCGACCACCGCACCAGTGGACCTTCGACCGGGTCAGCTGACCTTCCGGCGCCCGCCCGGCCGAGCAGGTCGGGCGGGGCGGGTCAGCGGTGGGCGTCGGTGCAGGTGCACGGGTCCTGGCAGGCCTGCTGCACCCCGGGCAGCGGCATCGGTTCGACCGCGAGGCGGCGGCCGCCGATCGTGCACCAGAACAGCACGCCGCCGAGCGCGCACGCCCCGGCCGAGACCAGCATGGCGAACCCGAACCCGTCGGCGACGGTGTCCCCGGGCCCGGTCATCCCCGCGACCAGCGGCAGCACCGCCACCGCGACCAGCCCGGCGAGGCGGGAGATCGCGTTGTTCACCCCGGAGGCCACCCCGGCACGATCGGCGGTCACCGAGGCGAGCACCGCCGAGGTCAGCGGCGCCACGGTCACCGACAGGCCCAGCCCGAACACGAGCACCCCGGGCAGCACCCCGGTGAGGTAGGTCGAGCCCGGCTGGGCCCAGGTCAGCAGCGCCAGGCCGGCCGCGCACCCGAACGGCCCGATCGTCATCGGCAACCGCGGCCCGGTGCGCTGCGCCAGCGCACCCATCCGCCCGGAGATCAGCAGCATGATCACCGTGATCGGCAGCGTCGCCACCCCGGCGCGAAGCGCCGAGTAGCCGAGGGTCTGCTGCAGCTGCAACGACAGCAGGAACAGCGCGCCGCTGAGCGCCGCGTACACGGTGAACGTGGTGAGGTTCGCCCCGGTGAACTGACGGGAGGCGAACAGGTTCAGCGGCAGGATCGGGTTCCGCCCGCGGTGTTCGAGCAGCGGGAACGCGACCAGCCCGGCGACCCCGACGACCAGCGCGGCGATGGTGACCGGGTTCCAGCCGCGCGCGGGCAGCTCGATCAGCGCGTAGATCGCCCCGGCCAGGCCGAGCGTGATCGTGGCGGCCCCGGCGAGGTCGGGCGAGCCGGGCCGCCCGCTGCGGGTCTCCGGCACGTGCCGGGCGGTGACGTGCAGGGCGAGCGCGGCCAGCGGCACGTTGATGAAGAACACCCAGCGCCAGGACGCCGCGTCCACCAGCCACCCGCCGATGAACGGCCCGAGCGCGGAGGACACCCCGGTCAGGCCGGCCCAGGTGCCCACCGCCCGGCCGCGGTCCTCGGACCGGATGGTGGAGTTGATCAGCGCGAGGCTGCCCGGCACGAGCAGCGCCCCGCCGACGCCCTGCAGCAGCCGTGCCACGATCAGCAGCTCCCCGCTGGGCGCGAGCCCGCAGCCGAGGGAGGCGAGGGTGAACACCACGAGCCCGATCTGGAACACCCGCCGCCGCCCGTAGCGGTCGCCGAGCGCCCCGCCGAGCAGCAGCAACGCGCTCAGCGTGAGCAGGTACGCGTCCAGCACCCACTGCAGCACCGCGAACCCGCCGCCGGTGTCCCGGCCGATGGCGGGCAGCGCCACGTTCACCACCGACCCGTCCAGGAACGCCACGCCCGAGCCGAGGATGGTGCCCGCGATGATCCACCGGCCGGTGCGGCTCGCCAGCGGGATGGTGGCGGTGGGATTGCCGTCGGTGCTGGTCATGCGGTCCTCTCCGCGGCCGTCGTCCGGCCGACGCACCGAGGATAGGCGGCCGCGCCACCTCGGGCAGCCGTCCACTGTGGACTGTTGACGGCCGGTGCCGCGGTGCGTAGAACGAGAGCGGCCTACGACCGCGCTGGAGCAGCCGATGACCGGAATCCGCCCGGAACGCCTCCGCGTCGACGGCCGCACCGGGCCGCTGCTCGGCGTCGACGAGCGGCACCCGGTGCTCAGCTGGGGGTTCGCCGCGGAGGACGCGGAACCCGGCGGCCTGCAGACCGCCTTCCAGGTCGAGGTCACCGATCCGGACGGCCGGACCTGGTGGGACAGCGGCGTGGTCGAGTCCGGGCGCGCGCGGGTGCGCTGCGGCGGTCCGGAACCCGCCGCGCGGCAGCGGTTGCGCTGGCGGGTGCGGGTCCGCGACGAGCACGAGCGCTGGTCCCCGTGGAGCGAGCGCTGCGAGTGGGAGCTCGGGCTGCTCACCCGCCGCGACTGGGGAACGGCGAGCTGGATCGCGCACCCGGACCGCGGGCCCGGCGATCCGCTGCCGATCTTCGCGAAGGCGTTCACCACGTGCGGGCCGATCAGCGCCGCCCGGCTGCACCTGTGCGGGCTGGGCGTGCACGCGGCGACCCTCAACGGGCGGCCGGTGACCGACGAGGTGCTGGCCCCCGGGAACTCGAACTACCAGCGCTCCGCCGAGCACCGGGTGCACGACGTGCGGGAACTCCTGCTGCCAGGGGAGAACGTGCTCGGCGTGGCGCTCGGCCACGGCACCGCGCACGTGCACCGGTACGGCACCCGCGGCGGCGCGCGCGACCCCTACTCGTGGTGGACCAGCACCGAACCGGCGCGCGGCGAGCTGCTGGTTCCCGCGCACCCCGGCGCCGACCGCATCCGCGTCCCGGACCCGGGTGGCCACCCCATCGGCGGGACCGTCACCATCGGCACCCGCGATCGTTGGGAGAGCAGGCAGGTCGTCGCCGCCGACGAGCACGGGCTGATCATCACCCCGCCGCTGGAGCACCGGCACCCCGCGGGCGCACCCGTCGAAGGCTCCGGCGACCCGGTGGCGCAGTGGGAACCGACCGCCGGCGCCGCGGTGTCCCCGCGGCTGATCGCCCGCCTGGAGCTGACCGGGCCCGACGGGCGGCGCGACATCGTCAGCAGACCGGACTGGCGCACCGCGCTGGGGCCCGCGATCACCGACAACTGGTTCTCCGGCACCGACCACGACGCCCGCCGCGCCCAACCCGGCTGGGACGAGCCCGGCGCCGACCACACCGCGGCCGCGCCCCGCCGCGACGGCGAGCCGACCGGGTGGGTCGACGCGATCCGCACCACGCCGCCGAACGGCGGCACCGAACTCGTGTGGCGCCGGGCGCAGCCGGTGCGGGTCGTGCGCGAGTGGCGGCCGGTGCGGGTGCGCGAGCTCGAACCGGGACGCCGGGTGTTCGACCTGGGGCAGAACCTCGCGGGCTGGCCGCGGCTGCGGCTGCCCGAAGTCCCGGCGGGCACCGAGGTGACGCTGCGGCCCGGCGAGTCGCTGGTCCCCGACGGTTCCGTCGACCAGACCTCCGTGCGCAACGACCGGCGCGGCACCGACGTGCTGCACACCTACACCGCCGCGGGCCTGCCCGGTGGGGAGACCTGGCAGCCCTCCTTCCAGTACTTCGCGATGCGCTTCGTGGAGGTCACCGCGCCGCCCGAGGTGCGTCCCGAGGTCGTCGGGCTGCAACTGCGGGCCGACGCGCCGCGCGCCGGGTCGGTGCGCACCTCCGACGAGCGGGTGGACCGGTTGCACCGGATGGCGCACTTCTCCGTCGCCTCGAACCTGATGTCGGTGCTCACCGACTGCCCCGGCCGGGAGAAGCTGGCCTACGGCGCCGACTACACGCACCCGATGGGCGTGCTGTCCCGGCACTTCGACCTCGCGGCCTACCTGCCGACGATGCAGCGGCACCTCGCCGAAGGGCAGTCCGGGCGCGGGCCCGACGTGGGCAACGTGGCGCTGAAGGCGCCCGTCTACGACTGGGGCTACCGGGACCGGTTCGGCGACGAGGTCAACTGGGGCAACGCGATCGTGCTGGTGCCGTGGCTGCTGCACCGGCTCTACGCCGACGCCGAGACGATGGCGCGGCACTACCCGGCCATGACGGCCTACCTGGACTACCTGCGGCGCCGCAAGGCGCACCGGCACCTGGTCGTCGGCGAGCTCGGCGACTGGGTGGCGGCGGAGGAGACCGCGGGCGAGCTCACCGGCACCTGGGGCTACCACGCCACCGCCCGCGCCATGGCGGACGTGGCCGCGGCGCTGGGGAACCCCGCGGACGCGCGCGAGTACGGCGCGCTGGCCGAGGACATCGCCCGCGCCTTCCACGAGCGGTTCTACCTGCCCGACCTCGGCTGCTACAGCGGCGACGGGACCGAGCGGGGCGCGACGCAGGCGGCGCAGGCGATGCCGCTGGACGCCGGGATCGTGCCCGTGTCGGAACGCCCGCGGGTGTTGGCCGCGCTGGTCGAACGCGTCCGCGCGTCCGGCGGCCCGCTGCTGCGCGCCGGGCACCTCGGGCTCGGGCCGGTGGTGCGGGTGCTGCGCGACGCCGACCGCGACGAGCTGCTGTGGGAGGCGCTGCACCAGGACGCGGGCTACGGCGAGTTCTTCCGGGACACCCCGGCGAACCCGGGCGGGCTCAGCACGGTTCCGGAGCAGTGGGACCTGCGCAACTCGCTGAACCACATGATCCTGACCCAGCTCGACGAGTGGTTCCACACCGGACTCGCCGGCCTCGACCAGGCGCCGGGCTCCACCGGCTTCCGGCGGCTGCGCATCCGGCCCAAGGTGGTGGGCGACCTGCGCCGGGTCGAGGGCCACCACACGACCCCCGCGGGCCGGGTCGAATCCCGCTGGTACCGCGACGGGCGCGAGTTCACCCTCGCCGTGCGGATCCCGCCGAACACCACCGCCGAGGTGCACGTGCCCGGCCGCACCGCCGGAGCGGACCAGGTCCGCGACGGGCACGGGGTGTTCGAGCTGGGGCCGGGGGAGCGCACGTTCCGCTCGACGCTGCCCCGCGCGGAGTCCTGAACGGGCCGGTGAAGTTCGCGAACAATGCCGGAATCGGCGATCCGTCAAGGCTGGAAATGTGCCGGTGCGGTGGGAAAAATGCGATGTGGCGAGAAGTGGACACCGGGGTTCACCCGTCGATCCCACTTCGGCACGGTATGCATCAAGTCGGCCCCGACCAGCGGACAGAGGTGCGTGTGAGCGCGAGCAGAGCGGAGCCTGAATGTCCCGGCCCTGACGGGACGATCCCGGGCTGGACCCCCGAACCCGCTGAACTGTCCGATGTGGAACTGCTGCTGGACGGTGCCTTCGGGCCGTTGACCGGATTCCTCGGCGCCGCCGACGTCGGCTCGGTGCGCACCCGGCGCCGGTTGCTGGACGGCACCCCGTGGCCCGCGCCGATCGTGCTGCCGGTGCCCGCCGACCTCGCCGACGCGCCCCGGATCGAGCTGCGCGACGCCGAAGGCGCCCCGGTCGCGGTGCTGCGCAACGACGATCCCTGGTCCGACGGCACCACCTGCTTCGCGGCCGGAGAGCTTCGCGCCGCGGCCGACCCCGCCGGAGCGCTGCGCCGGATGCGCCCGCCCGCCGCCGAGGTCCGCGCGGACCTGCCCGCCGGGCCAGTGCTCGGCGTCGTCGCCGACGCCCCGCTGCACCACCGCGAACTCGCGCAGCTGCGCGAACTCGCCGCCGAGTTCGACGGGCACGTGCTGCTGCTGCCCCGGATGACCGGGCCGCGCCCGGAACTGCTGGTGCAGGCCCTGCTCGCCGCCCGCCCGCAGCTGCCCGCGGGCACCGCGGTCGTGCCGGTCCCGCTGGCCCGCCGGCCCGACCCGAAGGCCGACGCGGCGCTGGCCGCGCAGGTCGCCGCCGCCTACGGTGCCACCCACCTGGTCACCGCCGACCCGGTCGAGGACTCGCCGATCACCGTGGTCGCTCCGCCCGAACTGGTCCGCGACTCCGCCGACGCCTGGATCCGCGCCGAGCGGGTCGAACCCGGCTGCGGGCGCGGCGGCCTGGGCGCCGAGGAGCTGCGCGCCCGCCTCGACGAGGGCGCCCCGCTGCCGTCCTGGTTCACCACTCCGGCGATCGCCGAACACCAGCGCAGGCTGCACCCGCCGCTGTCCGAACGCGGCTTCACCGTGCTGTTCACCGGCCTGTCCGGGGCGGGCAAGTCCACCCTGGCCCGCGCGCTGCGCGACGAGCTCAGCCAGCACGACCACCGGGCGGTGACGCTGCTGGACGGGGACGTGGTGCGCCGGACCCTCTGCGAAGGCCTCGGGTTCTCCGCCGCCGACCGCAGCCGCAACGTGCGCCGCATCGGGTTCGTCGCCTCCGAGGTCACCCGGCACGGCGGCGCGGCGATCTGCGCGCCCATCGCGCCCTACGCGGCCGACCGGGACGCGGTGCGCCGCATGGTGTCCGACTGCGGCGGGTTCCTGCTGGTGCACGTCGCCACCCCGCTCGGCGAGTGCGAACGCCGCGACCGCAAGGGCCTGTACCGCAAGGCGCGGGCCGGGGCGCTGCCCGAGTTCACCGGCGTGTCCGCGCCCTACGAGCCGCCCACCGACGCCGACCTGGCGCTGGACACCTCCGGGCTGTCCCAGGACGAAGCCGTCGCCCGGGTCGTGGCGCTGCTGCGGGAACGGGGCTGGGTGCGCTCGTGGACCTCGGAGTGACCCTGACCGGTCTGCTGACCGGATCGCTGGTCGGCCTGACCGGGATGGGCGGCGGTGCCCTCACGATGCCGCTGCTGACCGTCGTGTTCGGCGTGCCGCCGCTGGCCGCGGTGTCCACCGACCTGGTGGCGGGCGCGGTGATGAAACCGGTGGGCGCGGCCGTGCACCTGCGGCGGCGCACCGCTCACCTGCCGACGGTCGGCCTGCTGTGCCTGGGCTCGCTGCCGTGCGCGCTGCTCGGTTCGCTGCTCGCGGGCCGGCTCGGCGCGGGCACCGGCGCGGTGCTCAAGGGGGTGAGCGCGGCCGCGGTGCTGCTCGCCGCGGTGACCCTGGTGGTGCGGATGCGTTTGGACCGCGGACGTCCGGCGTCCGGTGCGGCACCGCGAATCCGGCCGGTCCCCGCCGTGCTGCTGGGCGCGGCCGCCGGGTTCGTCGTCGGCACCACCTCGGTCGGTTCCGGGTCCATCGTCATCGTGTGCCTGCTGCTGCTGGACCGGGCGATGAGCTCGGCGCGGCTGGTCGGCACCGACCTGGTGCAGGCCGTGCCGCTGGTGCTGGTCGCCGCGCTGGGCCACCTGCTGCACGGCCAGGTCGACCTCGGGTTGGTGGGCTCGCTGCTGGCCGGTTCGCTGCCCGGGGTGCTCGCCGGATCACTGCTGTCGGCGCGCATCCCGGACCGGCCCGTCCGGGTGCTGCTGGGCGGCATGCTCGCCGCCAGCGGGGCGATGCTGGCCGGAACGGGGGCGGCGGTGGCGGCGGCGCTCGGCGGGCTGGTCGCGCTCGCCGCCGCGGCGGTGTCGTCCGGATGGTTCTCCCGTGGTCGGGCGCCGGCCCCGGCGGGGGAGCGGATCGATGCCGGCGCCGAAGGAGGAACCGGGTGAAGGCGGACGATCACGAGCTGGCCGCGCGGCTGGCGGACGAGGCCGGGCGGTGTCTGCTGGAGCTGCGCGCGCGCCGCCGGTCCGAAGTGGACGGCAAGGTGCTCGGCGACGAGGGCGACGCCGCCGCGCACGAACTGCTGCTGGCCGCGCTCGCCGAGCAGCGCCCGCAGGACGCGGTGCTCTCCGAGCACGGCACCGCGGGTCCCGAGCGCTCCGGCGGCGGCCGGGTGTGGATCGTGGATCCCCTCGACGGCACCAGGGAGTTCTCCGAACCGGACCGCCCCGACTGGGCCGTGCACGTGGCGCTCGCCGCGGAGCACCAGGTGCGGGCCGCCGCCGTGGCGCTGCCCGCCGCGGGCCTGGTGCTCGGCACCGGCAGCCCGCCGCGGGTCCCGGCCGCGCACGGCGGGCCGCCGCGCATCGCGGTGAGCCGCAGCCGCCCGCCGGAGTTCGTCGCCGCCGTCGCCACCGCGCTCGGTGCCGAGACCGTCCCGATGGGCTCGGCAGGCGCCAAGATCAGCGCGGTGGTCCGCGGCGAGGTCGACGCCTACCTGCACGCGGGCGGCCAGTACGAGTGGGACAGTGCCGCCCCGATCGGCGTGGCCCGGGCCGCCGGGCTGCACACCAGCCGCCTCGACGGCTCGCCGCTCGTCTACGACCGACCCGACCCGTGGCTGCCGGACCTGCTGGTCTGCCGCCCCGAACTGGCCGAACCGCTGCTGGCGGCGGTGGCCGCCGCACCTGGAACACCTCCCGAGGGGAGCAGTTGATGCCCGCCCGACGCGCCCTGTCCCGCCTGGACGTCCTCGAATCCGAGGCGCTGCACCTGATCCGCGAGGTCGCCGCCGAGTTCGACCGGCCCGCGCTGCTGTTCTCCGGCGGCAAGGACTCCGCGGTGCTGCTGCGGCTGGCCGAGAAGGCGTTCTGGCCCGCCCCGATCCCGTTCCCGGTGCTGCACGTGGACACCGGCCACAACTTCGAGGAGGTGCTGGAGTTCCGGGACCGCCGCGCCGCCGAGCTCGGCGTGCGGCTGGTGGTCGCGTCCGTGCAGGACTCCATCGACGCGGGCCGCGTCGTCGAGCAGGAGGGCCGCGGCGCCAGCCGCAACCGGGCGCAGACGGTGACGCTGCTCGACGCCATCGCCGAGCACCGGTTCGACTCGCTGTTCGGCGGCGCCCGCCGCGACGAGGAGCGGGCCCGCGCGAAGGAGCGGATGCTGTCCTTCCGCGACGCCTTCGGCCAGTGGGATCCGCGCAACCAGCGCCCTGAGCTGTGGAACCTCTACAACGGGCTGATCGGCCCGGGGGAGAACGTGCGCGCGTTCCCGCTGTCGAACTGGACCGAGCGCGACATCTGGACCTACGTCGACCAGGACGGCGTGGAGCTTCCCGCGCTGTACTTCGCGCACCGGCGGAAGGTCTTCGAACGCGACGGCATGTACCTCGCCGACAACCCGTTCGTGCACCGCGATCCGGACGAGGTGCTCACCGAGAAGTCCGTGCGGTTCCGCACCATCGGCGACATGACCTGCACCGGGGCGGTGCCGTCCACCGCGTCCACGGTCGCCGAGGTGATCGCCGAGATCGCCGCCACGAAGGTCACCGAACGCGGCCAGACCCGTGCCGACGACCGCGCGAGCGCGGCGTCCATGGAGGACCGCAAGCGAGAGGGGTACTTCTGATGAGCCTGCCCACCGATGCGGAGGAACGGAGCTTCGCCCCCGCCGACAGCCTGCTGCGGTTCGCCACCGCCGGGGCCGTCGACGACGGCAAGAGCACGTTGATCGGCAGGCTGCTGCACGACTCCCGCTCGCTGCTGGCCGACCAGCTGGAGATGCTGGAGCTGGTCGGCCGCGAGCGCGGCGACGACGGGCTGGACCTGGCGATGGTCACCGACGGCCTGCGCGCGGAGCGCGAGCAGGGCATCACGATCGACGTGGCGCACCGGTACTTCGAGACCGCGCACCGCGCGTTCATCATCGCCGACACGCCCGGGCACGCCCAGTACACCCGGAACATGGTCACCGGGGCTTCCACCGCGGACCTGGCGATCGTGCTGGTCGACGCCCGCAACGGGCTCACCGAGCAGAGCCGCAGGCACGCGGTGCTGGCCGGGCTGCTGCGGGTGCCGCGGCTGGTGCTGGCGGTGAACAAGATGGACCTCGTCGACCACGACCACGAGGTGTTCGCGGCGATCACCGCGGAGTTCGCCCGGTTCACCGCGGAGCTGGAGCTGCCCGAGGTCACCGCGATCCCGATCTCGGCGCTGCGCGGCGACAACGTGGTGCACCGCTCGGACCGGATGCCGTGGTACGAGGGCCCGTCGCTGCTGGAGCACCTGGAGCGGGTGCACATCGAGGACGACCGCGCGGCCGGGGACTTCCGGCTGCCGGTGCAGTACGTGATCCGCGCGCCCGAGCGGGACTACCGGGGCTACGCGGGCCAGATCAGCGGCGGTTCGGTGCACGAGGACGCCGAGGTGCTGCACCTGCCCTCGGGCTTGCGCACTCGGGTGACCGCGGTGGACACCGCGGACGGGGCGCTCGCCGAGGCCAGGGCGCCGCAGTCGGTGTCGGTGCGGCTGGCCGACGAGATCGACGTGGGGCGCGGCGACCTGCTGTGCGCCCCGGACGCCCCGCCGGCGGCGGCGACCGAGCTGACCGCCCGGGTGTGCTGGATGGCGGCGAACCCGGTGCTGCGGCCCGGAACGCGGCTGCTGCTCAAGCACACCACGCGCACGGTCAAAGCCCTGGTCACCGCGGTGCACCACCGGGTGGACGTGACGACGCTGCACCGCGAACCGGCCGCGGAGCTGGGCCTCAACGACATCGGCGAGGTCGGCCTGCAGCTGGCGCAGCCGGTGTTCTGCGATCCCTACGAGCGCAACCGGCTCACCGGCGGCGGCCTGCTGGTCGACGAGGCCACGCACGCCACCGTCGGCGCCGTGATGATCACCGAGGCGCGGTGAGACCCGGCGCCGGGAGGCGCCATCGGAAAGAAGCGAGCACGACTAGGAGCAGCACCATGGTGAAGATCATCGGAGCCGGTTTCGGCCGCACCGGGACCGCGTCGATGAAGGCGGCGCTGGAGCACCTCGGCTTCGGGCCGTGCTACCACATGTTCGAGGTCATCGCGGAGCCCGAGCGGATGCGGGACTGGGCCCGCGCGCTGGACGGGCCGGTGGACTGGAACCAGGTCCTCGGCGGCTACCGGTCCACTGTGGACTGGCCGGGCTGCACGTTCTGGCGCGAGCTGATGGAGGCCTACCCGGACGCGAAGGTCCTGCTCACCACCCGCGACCCGCAGCGCTGGTACGACAGCACCTTCGACACCATCTACCAGTTCGTGCAGGACCCGCCGGGCGACTCGGACGACACGTTCACCACGAAGCTGCGCCCCACCATCGAGCGGATGATCTGGAACGGCACCTTCGACGGCCGCTTCGAGGACCGCGCGCACGCCATCGAGGTGTTCGAGCGGCACAACGCCGAAGTCCGCGCCACCGTCCCCGCCGACCGGCTGCTGGAGTACCAGCCCGGCCAGGGCTGGGAGCCGCTGTGCGAGTTCCTCGACGTGCCGGTCCCGGCCGAGGACTTCCCGCACGTCAACGACAGCGCCTCCATCCGCGACCTCGCCGAGCAGGTCCGGAGCGAAGGGAAGTTCCCCTCCCCGTTCAGCAACGCCTGACCCGGCCCGCGGTGCCGCGGCACCGCATGTCGGCGATGACGCCCTCGGCGGGGTGCGAGAACCACACCGGTTGCCCCAGGTCGTCCATGATC
>NZ_JAIUKB010000099.1:0-7568 GCF_020176785.1 Saccharopolyspora sp. 6V
CCCGCCGACTCCCCCCACGGCACCCCCCGCCCCCCCCCCCCCGCCCCCGCCGAGCAGGTCCGGAGCGAAGGGAAGTTCCCCTCCCCGTTCAGCAACGCCCCCCCGGGCCCGGGGGGCCCCCCCCCCGCGCCCGCGTCCCCCGAATCACTCCGAGGAGCCGACCGATGACGACCCACCCGCGCGAGTTAGGCCGCCGCAGCGTGCTGCGGATGCTCGCCGCCGCCTCCGCCGTCCCCGCCCTGGTGAGCACCGGCACCGCCGCGACCGCCGCCGCAGCGGCCGCACCCGCGCCCCGCGCCGGGACGCGCGCCGGCCACACCTTCGTGAGCCGCCCCGACCTGAACCCGCCGCAGGTCGCCATCAGCACCCCCGCCGCCGGCGTCCGGCCCGGCCACGTGCTGCTCACCCCGGCCGGGGCGAACAAGCTCGACCCCGCGGCCGCCGCCCGGCGCGCCGACTTCCAGCCCGGCGCGCTGATCATGGACGACCTGGGGCAACCGGTGTGGTTCTCGCACCCCGCCGAGGGCGTCATCGCCGACATGCAGGTGCAGCAGTACCAGGAGAAACCGGTGCTGACCTTCTGGGAAGGCGCCATCCACGTCCCGCCGGGCTTCGGCACCGGGCAGTTCGCGATCCTCGACGAGAGCTACCAGCGCATCGCGACCGTGCGGCCCGCCAACGGCCTCGAAGGCGACATGCACGAGTTCGTGATCACCCCGCGCGGCACCGCGCTGATCATCGTCTACACCGAGGTCCGCGCCGACACCACGCCCGTCGGCGGCGCGGCGAACGCGAAGGTGCTCGAAGGCGTCGTGCAGGAGATCGACATCGCCGGCGGCGAGCTGCTGTTCGAGTGGCGCAGCCTGGAGCACGTCGCCATCGAGGAATCCTTCTACCCGGTACCCGCGGACCCGGAGGAGTGGTTCGACTACATCCACCTCAACGCGGTCTGCGAGGACGGCGACGCGCTGCTCGTCTCCGCCCGCTGCACGCACGCCGTCTACCGCATCGACCGCGGCACCGGCGAGGTCACCTGGCGGCTCAACGGCAAGAAGAGCGACTTCGAGATGGGGCCGGACGCCGCGTTCGCCTGGCAGCACGACTGCAGGCGCCGCGAGGACGGCACGATCAGCCTGTTCGACAACGCCGCCGCCGCACCCGGTCGCGGGCGCTCGCGGGCGCTCGTGCTCGACGTCGACGAGCAGGCGCGCACCGCGACCGTGCGGCGCAGCCACGAGAGCCCGGAGGGACTGCTCGCGCCGAACCAGGGCAACACCCAGCTGCTCGACGAGGGCCACCTGTTCGTCGGCTGGGGCGGGGAGCCGTACTTCACCGAGTTCGACGGCGACGGCGAGGTGCTGTTCCACGGCAAGTTCGTCGACTCCATCACCTCGTACCGCGCGTTCCGGTCCTCGTGGGTCGGCAGGCCGCTGGACCGGCCCGCCGTGGCCGGGCAGGCCGGGGACGGCGTCACCAGCGTGTACGCCAGCTGGAACGGGGCCACCGAGGTCGCCGCGTGGCGGGTGCTGACCGGGCCGGACGAGGCGAACCTCGCGCCCGTGCAGGACGTGCCGCGCACCGGTTTCGAGACCCGGGTGGACGTGCCCGGCGACGCCGCCTTCGTCGGCGTGCAGGCGCTCGACGCCCGGGGCGAGGTCCTCGGCGACTCCCCGGCGGCCGAAGTCGCCTGATCGTGCCGGCGGAACGGCCCGGTCGGCCGCTCGACCGGGCCGTTCGGGACCGGTCCGCGCGGCGAACCGGGGAAGCTAGGGTGCGCGGTGGTCCTCCGTCCGGTTCGCACGATCGTGAGCACGCCCATGCCGCACGCCCCGCAGGTGACCACGAACGAACGCCTCGTCGCGCTCGACTGCCTCGGCTGCGGGCGCTCGCACCCCGTCGGCGACCTGACCGCCGGCTGCCCGGACTGCCTGGAGCGCGGCACCCCGGCGAATCTGCGCTGCCGCTACGACGGGGACCCGTTCGGGCAGCTGCCGCTGCGCGGCGCCCGCACCCTCGGCGAAGGCGGCACCCCGCTGTTCCCGCTGCCCGCCGAGCTCGCCCCGGACGGCGTCGAGGTGTGGGTGAAGAACGAGGCCGCGAACCCGACCGGTTCGCACAAGGACCGGTTCAGCTGGGGCGCGGTCGGCCGGGCCGCCGCGGCGGGCTGCGCGGGGGTCGTGGCCGCGTCCTCCGGCAACGCCGCGGTGTCGCTGGCCGCCTACGCCGCGCTCTACGGGCTGGAGTGCGACCTCGCCGTCACCACCGCCGTGCCCGCCCCGATCGTCGACGCGGTGCGCGCCGCCGGCGCGCGGCTGCACGTGTTCGAGGACGCCGAGCAGCGCTGGGACTTCGTCCGCGACCGCGCCGCCGATCCGGGTCGGCTCGCGGTGACGAACTACGTGCGGCCCGCCGTGGGCAGCAGCCCGTTCGGCGTGGACGCGATGCGACCGCTCGGCTGGGAGGTGGTGGACGGCCTCGGCCGCGTCCCGGAGCACGTGCTGCTGCCGACCGCGCGCGGCGACCTCGCCTTCGGCGCGCACCTCGGGTTGCAGGAGGCGGCGCGGCGGCACGACCGGCCGGGCCCCCGGGTGCACCTGGTCGAACCGTTCCCGCGGCTGAGCGCGGTCCGCGCGGGCGCGAGCGTGCACGACTCCTTCCCGGGGACGGCCACCGGCGCCCCGTCGATCGGCGGCGGCTCCACCACGGTGCAAGCGCTGCGGGTGCTGGCGGAATCCGGGGGAGATCCGGTCGTCGCCGACGGGGCCGCAGCGGCCGCGGAACGGCTGGCGCGGCACGGGATCCTGCTCGAAGGGGCCAGCGCCCTGGTGCTCCCCGCGCTGCACCGGCTGCACGGATCCGGCCGCATCGCGCCGGGCGAGACCGCCGTCCTCGTCGCCACCGCCCACCCCTTCAAGGGTCTCTGACCGCCGGGGAACCGCGCCCCGTCAGGACCGGGTGTAGACCCCGTGCGGGTACGGGTGGTAGCCCTTCGCGCCGACCGCCCTGGTCAGCGGGCTGCGGACGTCCTCGTCCGCGCGCAGCAGGTCCAGCACGTGCCGGAAGTCCCACCGCGGCGTCCAGCCGAGGTCCGCACGGGCCCGGTCGTTGGCGTACACCCGGTCCAGCGAGGGGAACATCCGCCAGCCGCGCCGCGCGTACTCCGCCTCCTGGTCGGGGAACAGCCGCCGCACCACCTCGGGGGCGTCGGTCCGCAGCAGCGCCGCGTCCTGCGGGGAGAACGGGGGAGTGGCGCTGATGATGTAGCGGCCGAACCCGAGCTGCGGGGCCCGCGCCAGCGCCAGCCGGTGCGCGTCCACCGCGTCCTGCAGCTCCACCCGCCGGTACAGGTGCTCGTTGACCTTCGCGTTGAGCCCGTCGTAGGCGGTGCGGACGTCCTCGCGGTCGTCGTCCTCCGGGAAGAAGCGGGAGGTGCGCAGCACCACCACCGGCAGCCCGTGGTCGCGGTGCACCAGTTCGCAGACCTGCTCGGCGGCGATCTTGGTGACGCCGTAGACGTTGCGCGGCACCGGCACCACGTCCTCGGTGATCCACGCCGCGGGCTCGCCCGGTGCCGGGGTCAGCGCGCGGCCGAACGCGCTGGTGCTGCTCGTGAACACGAATCTCCGCACCCCCGCGGCCACGGATTCCTCCAGCAGCGCGAGCGTCCCGCCGACGTTGGTGTCCACGAACGCCTGCCGGTCGTGCGAGCCGACGTGCGGCTTGTGCAGCGTCGCCGCGTGCAGCACGCCGGTGACTCCGTCCAGGCAGCGGCGCAGCAGCTCCCGATCGGTGATCGAGCCGGTGGCCGTGGTGAACCGGGACGGCAGCAGGTCCAGCCCCACCACGTCGCGGCCTTCGGCGCGCAGGCCGCGCACCAGCGCCTCCCCGAGGTGGCCTGCACTGCCGGTGACCAGGATCTTCTCGTCGTTCACGCGGGCCGACGCTACGGGTCTGCGTCGCGCGGGGAAAGCGGTTTTCGCGGCGCGGGCCGGAGCCCTCATTCGCGGACGATGACCACCGGGCACTTCGCGTGCACCGCGCAGCGCTGGCTCACCGAGCCCAGCAGGGTGCGGTAGAAGCCGCCGTGGCCGCGGCTGCCGACCACCAGCAGCTCCGCGCCGTCGGCGGCCTCCAGCAGCGCCTGCGCGGAGTGCCCGTGCACCACCACGCGCTCCACCGCGCTGCCCGGCCCGGTCACCGCGTCCACCGCGTCGTGCATGTTCCGCTCGGCGGCCTGCTGGAAGTCGTCCGGCGGCATCGGCCCGCCCTCCCAGCTGTAGAACGCCGGGTATTCCCAGGCGACCACGGCGCGCACCGCGGCGCCGGTGTGCTCGGCCTGCCGCATCGCCCAGCGCAGGGCCGCGCGGGACGGCTCGGACCCGTCGACACCCACGATGATCACGTTCTCGGTCGTGCTGTCCATGCGCCACCTCGTTGGTGTGGTCCGCCGCCCCGGCGGCGGAGGGACTCGCGCTCCGCGGCCCCCAGTGTGCGACGAACGGGCGGGCCGCCGGAACCCCGGCGCCACCGGTCGAGCGGAACTCCTCCGGTTCGGAACGGAACTCTCCGTGTCGTGCTCGCCGATCAGGGGTCACCCGGCACGGTGGGTGAGGGTGAATTTCCCGCTGTGCAAGGGAAAAACGGGGGATCATCCGCACACGACCGGCGTCTTGCCGGGACGGGTGGGACGGGAGTTACCTCAAGGGGCACGTTTCACCGAGAGCAAGGGGGCGATCATGACCGCAGCCGAGAGTGGAACCACCGGCCGCTACCTGGTCCTGCTGGAGGACGACGCGACGGTGCTCGGTGCCCGGGAACTCAACCGGCTCGCCGGTATCCGCACCGCCAGCACCGCCGACGCCGCGGGCGCCGCGCCCGGAGCGCTGTTCAGCGGCGCAGGCGGCGTCGTGCTGCACGAACTCGGCGTCGCGCTCGTCGACGCCGACCCGGAGCAGTTCACCGCGCTGCAGAACTCGGTGCGCGAACGCGGCACCCCGCTGGCGGCGATCGAAGCAGAGCGCCGGGTCTTCGCCATCGGATCCCCGCAACCCGCCGCCGACGCCGAAGTCACCTGGGGCCTGCGCGCCGTCCGGGCCGACCAGAGCACGCCCACCGGCAAGGGCATTCGGGTCGCCGTGCTCGACACCGGCTTCGACGAGCAGCACCCCGACTTCGCCGGCCGGGACGTCGTCACCGGGTCCTTCGTGGAGGGGCAGGACGCCCACGACGGGCACGGCCACGGCACGCACTGCATCGGCACCGCCTGCGGACCGCGCAGCACCCAGTCCGGCCCGGGCTACGGCATCGCGTCCGAGGCGTCGATCTACGCGGGCAAGGTACTCAGCGACGAGGGATCCGGCGGGGACAGCGGGATCCTGTCCGGCATCCAGTGGGCGATCTCCAACGGCTGCTCGGTGGTGTCGATGTCGCTGGGCGCGCCGACCGAACCGGGGCAGCCGTTCTCCGAGGCGTTCGAACGCGTGGCGCGGCGCGCCATCGAGCGCGGCACGCTCATCGTGGCCGCCGCGGGCAACGAGAGCCAGCGGTCGGCGGGAGCGATCGCGCCGGTCGGGCACCCGGCGAACTGCCCGTCGATCCTCGCCGTCGGCGCGGTGGACGAGCAGGGCGCGGTCGCCGACTTCTCCTCCGGCACGGTGGATCAGATCGGCCAGGTCGACGTGGTCGGGCCGGGGGTGGACGTGTACTCCAGCTGGCCGGGCCAGGAGCGCTACCGGAAGCTCAGCGGCACCAGCATGGCCACCCCGCACGTCGCGGGCGTCGCCGCGCTGCTCGCCCAGCAGTACCCGGAACGGGCGTGGGGCCTCTGGGCTCGCCTCGCGCAGAACGCCAAGCGCCTGCCGCTGCCATCCACCGACATCGGCGCGGGCATCGTCCAGGCACCCTGAGCCCGGTTCCGCGGGTGGCGGGTGCGCTTCGCGCGCCCGCCACCCGCGCTGCCAGGTGTGCCCGTCCCCCGTTCCGGGTAGTCCGCGCGCAGCCGGTCAGGTCCGCTGCCCCCGCTGTCCCGCGGGGCGCCGGCGGCGGATCTTCCGGCAGGCGATCGGCCGGGGGGACGGAGATGAGCACAGGCGACGCAACCGGCGGTGGCCGGACCGGTCGAGAACCGGGCCGGGCGGCGGCGGTCGACGAAGCGGTCCGCGCGCGCGAGGAGATGGGGGCGGCGCTGGACGGCGCCGACCGCGCGGTGGAACCCGCGTCGATCCCCGACGCCCGCACCGAACCCGGCGGCGAGCCGGGCGCGCTGTCCGCGCGGGACGCGCTGCTCGACGTGGCCGTCCGCGGGCACCGGCTGGCGCTGCTGCTGGACGGTCTCGCCCGTCGTTACGCCACGCCGGGAACCGCGCGGCCCACCGACGCGCACGTGGCCCTCGACCAGGCCGCGGGGGGGGCGGAGGACCTCGGCAACTGCGTCCAGGCCGCGGCCGCCGCCATAGCCGAGCAGCACGACGCGGAGCGGTGAACGCCCCGCCGCCGTGCGCCGCCGGAGTCAGCTGCGGGACAACGCCTTCTCCAACTCGGCCTTGCTCATCTTCGAACGGCCGCCGATCCCGGCCCGGCGCGCGTCCTGGTAGAGCTGCGCCTTGGTGCGGCCGAGCGGCCCGGTGCGGTTCCCGGAGCGCAGTCCGCCGCGGCGCTCCGGTGAGATGTCCTGCACCGAGGTCTTGCTGCGCCGCTTGGCCTGGCCCTGCTGCGCGCGTTCCTTGTTCACGGTGCGGGCGGCGATCTCCTCGGCCCGGCCTTCGCTGCTGCCGCGCCGTTCGGCGCCGTGCTTGATGTGCTCGTACTGCCGTTCCTGCTTGCGGTTCGCTCCGGCGGGCATGGTGCTCCTCCTCCGACGAGGCGGTGTTCCGGTTCCGCTCTACCCGCGGATCGACGGCGGTACACCTCCGGATGGGGACGGAATCCCCTTGCGCGTTCGGCGGAATCCGTTCCGCGGCCGCGCGGGGAGCGGGCCGGCCGCGCCGCTCGGGACTACGCTGCACCGCTGACGAACGGGAGTGCGCATGGGTGAGCAGGGAGTGCGGTTTCCGCTCCGGCGGATCCGCTCGCCGCGCTGGGCGGAGCAGCCGGGCACCTGGCGGCAGGCGCGGCCGGAGCTGATCGCGGCCGCGCTGCGGCGCGCGCAGGCCCGGCCGTCGGGGAACTGGTTCGTGCTGGCCGGGAGCCGGGAGATCTCCGCGTCGCGGCCGTTCGGGCGCACGGTGGCCGGTGTGGAGCTGGTGGCGTGGCGCGACGGATCAGGGGAGTTGCACGTCGGCCCCGGTGCCTGCCCGCACCTGGGCGCCCCGCTGCGGGAGGCGCGGCTGCACGAGGGACGGCTGGTGTGCCGCTGGCACGGGATGTGCCTGGGGGAGGGGACCGCGGGCTGGCGCACCTTCCCCGCGCACGACGACGGGGTGCTCGCCTGGGTCCGCTTGGACGCGGCCGGCGGGGAGGCGCGGGGGGGCCCCCCCCCCCGCCGCGCCCCCCCCCCCCGGCGCGCCGCCCCGGCGGGGGGGGGGGCGGCGCCGCGGGGGGGCGGGGGGGGGGGGCGCGGGCGGGGGGGG
>NZ_JAIUKB010000100.1:0-4861 GCF_020176785.1 Saccharopolyspora sp. 6V
GCGACCGCGGCGATCTGCACCAGCGCCACGCCGAGCCGGGGCAGCACCGCGGCGGGGGCCCCCCCGGGGGGGGGGCGGCCCCCCCCCCGGCCGCGGGGGGGGGGCGGCGGCGGCGCGGGGGCCACCGCGGTGGGGGTGTGCGAGCCGCGGGACGTGGTGGCGAACCGGTTGGACCCGTGGCACGGCTCGTGGTTCCACCCGTACTCGTTCGCGAACCTGGAGGTGCTGCGCGAGCCGGACGCGGAGCGGGACGAGTTCGAGGTCGCGGTGTCGTTCCGGCTGACCGGGGGAGTGGGGGTGCCGGTGCGCGCGACGTTCACCGCCCCGGAGCCGCGCACCGTGGTGATGCACATCGTGGCGGGGGAGGGCCTGGGCAGCGTCGTCGAGACGCACGCGACGCCGCTGGGCCGGAACTCGGCCGGGCGCCCGACGACGGCGGTGGTCGAAGCGGTGGTGGCGCATTCGACGCGGCCGGGCTTCCGGCTGGCCCGCGCGGCGGCGGGCGGGTTGCGGCCGGTGATGCGGTGGGCGGCGTTGCGGTTGTGGCGCGACGACCTGGCCTACGCGGAGCGCCGCTGCGAGCTGCGCGGCCGGTCCGGGGGCTGAAGGTCATCCGGTCGCGGGGCTTCGCCCGCGTCGAACCGCTCGGCGCCCAGCACGTCCAGCAGCGCCGGCGCTTCGGCGTCGCGGGAGCCGGGCTGCGCGGTGTAGAGCACGAGGTGCTGGTCCCGATCGGTGAGCGCGAGCGAGTCGCAGTCGACGGTGACCTCCCCGACGACGGGATGCCACGCGAGCACGTCGAACCTGGCGGACACCACGATGCCCGCCGTCAGCGGTAGTCGTTCGAGCAGCGCGCGGATGCCGGGCCGGACGTCGCGCCGGTGCCGCCGGGTCCGGTTGGGCGCGGGACCGGCAGGACGTGCAGGTGGTCGGATTCGGCGTCGGTGAGCGGCAGCGCGGCGGAGATCCCGGCGAGGACTTCGCCCGACGGGCGCGGTGCCCTGCCTTGTTCGAGCCGGACGTAGTACTCGGGTGGAGAGGTGCGCGAGGACCGCGGCCTCTTCGCGGCGGAGTCCCGGTGTCCGGCGCCGCGGTCCGGATCCGCACGCCGGGCGGTACGGCCACGGAGATGATCGATGCCTGGGAGGCGGCGACGCCCGGGGTGGTGGAACGGGTGACGACGACGAGCCGGCTGGGGCGGATGGCGCAGCCGCGGGAGAGCGCGGAGGCGGCCGCGTGGCTGCTCAGCGATCGGGCCTCGAGTGACCGGCGCGAGCGTCCCGGTCGACGGCGGCAGCGGCGCCTGAGCCCTGGATCGTCGGCGGGGCGGCGGCCCGCCCGGCCGACGCATCTTTTTAAGCACGATGGTTTCAGTGTCGACCGAAATCAGTACTCCAAGAAGACGAAAACACAAGCCCCGCAAGGAGGACCTCAGGCGAACCGCGCGGCCAGCCGCAGCAGCGGTGAGCGCCCTGCGACCGGCACGCTCCACACGTCGTGCCCGCGCAGCCCCCACAGTCGCAGCAACCGGTTCGCCGCGAGCATCCCGCTGGTGGCGGCCCGTTCCATCAGCGCCACCGGCAGGTCGACCCGCACGTGGTCCCCGGCCAGCACCAGTCCCGGTTCGGGGGTGGTGATCGTCGGCCGCGCGGCGAACCCGCCGGGCGGGAACAGCGGGCAGTCCGCGCGCAGCTCGTGGCGTTCGTCGACGATCCCGGCCGTGGTGGTCTCCGGGTAGACCCGGTGCAGCTCGTCGAGCACCCGGGACCGCATTCCCGGGACGGTCGCGTCGGACGTCAGGGCGTAGCAGTGCACCTCGACGACGGATCCGCCGTGCGCGCGGGTCCACTCGGCGGCGTCGTGCTCGTAGCGCTCCAGCACGCTGATGTTGTCCACCGGGCCGAACCCGCTGGTGCCGAGGAACGCGTGCCGGTCGGCGCGCACCGGCCGGTCCAGCCAGAACCGGGACACCAGGAACGGTGGTGGGCGGCGCCGCGCCCCCCCCCGCCCCCCCCCCCCCCCGGGGGGCCGGGCGGGGGGGCCCCCCCGAACGCGCTGCGCGCCGCCGACGGCGGTGGCCCGCACCACCGCGGCGGCCCCCCCCGCCCCCGCGGGGGGGGCCGCGGCGGGGGGGGGGGGGCGCGCCCCCCGGCCGGCCCCCCCCCCCCCGGCCCCCCCGGCCGGGGGGGGCCCCCCCCCCCCCCCCGATCCGCTCCCGCCACGCGCGGTGCGCCAGTTCGGGGGAGCCGGCGAGAACGCGCTGCGCTCCGCCGAGTTCGGTGGCCAGCACCACGGCGTCGGCCGCCACCGGCTCGCCGTCCGCCGGGTGCACGGCGAACTCGCGCGGGCCGCGGTGCGAGATCTCGGCGACCTCGGTGCCGAGCCGGAACCGCACGCCCCGGGCTGCGAGGTGCGTCCGCAGCGGTTCCCACAGCGCGGTGGGGAACGAGTCGGCGGCGACGTCGAACAGCAGTCCTTCGCTGGAGCCGAGGAAGTACAGGTGGAACATCAGCGCCAGCTCGGCGGCGGACAGGTCGGTGGGCGGGGCGAAGAAGCTGCGGGAGAACACCTCGAACGCCAGGTGCCGCGCGGCGGGCGGGAACCCGATGTCGCGCAGGTAGTCGGCGGCGTTGGTCCCGTCCAGCCGGGCGTAGACGCCGGGCACCCGCACGTCGGCGAGGGTGGCGGCGGCGCGCAGGTCCATGCCGGGCACGTCGCGCCAGCGGAAGGTGGGGCTGCGGGAGACGAAGCCGAGCGCGTTCCACGGCGGTGACTGGGGGAGCCCGGCGAAGGTGTCGGTGCTGCCGCCCGCGCTCAGCAGCGGGTACTCGGGGAGGGCGACGAGCCCGGCGAGGTCGGGGTCGGCGCGGCGCAGCAGGCGGCGCAGGTTGTAGTACTGCCGGAAGAACGCGTGGAAGCCGCGGTTCATCGCGACCTCGGAGCCGTCGGCGAGGGTGGTGCTCCAGCCGCCGACGCGTCCGCCGAGGTGCGGTTCGCGTTCCAGCAGCAGCACGTCGGCGCCGCGGTCGCTCAGGCAGGCGGCGGCGGTGAGCCCGGCGTGGCCGCCGCCGACGACGGCGACGCGGGGACCGCCGGTGCCTGCTCGGTCGGCGCCGGGGTGCGCGGGGTGGCGGACGGCGCGCGGGTCACGCAACGGGTCTCCTCCCGAGGAAGGTGTGGGTGAGGGTGCGCTGCCAGCCGGACATGGGTTCGACGCGCACGCCGGTGAACCCGGTGCGGCGCATCCGCGCGGTGAGTTCCGGTGGGGAGTCGAAGTCGAGGGCGCTGCGCCACAGGTAGCGGTAGAGCGCGGTGTCGCCGGTGACCCACCGCCCGGCGGGGATGATCACGCTCCAGCACACGGCGTGCCACAGCAGCCGGTCGGCGCGGCGCCGGGGCAGCGAGTAGTCGTGCACGGCCAGCGGTGCTCCGGGCCGGAGCAGGTCGTGCAGCAGGCGGAGTCCGGCGTCCGGGTCGGGGAGGTTGCGCAGCAGGTAGGCGGCGAGGATGCCGTCGAACGGGCCGTGCACGCCGGCGTCGGGGAGGCCGTGGGCGTCGGCGTGGACGAAGCGGACGGTGGGGGGCCAGGGCTTCTCGCGGGCGCGGGCGAGCATGCGGGCGGATCCGTCGACGGCGGTGATGGTGGCGGCGGGCAGCGCTCGGTGCAGGGCGCGGGTGGAGGCGCCGGTGCCGCAGCCGAGGTCGAGCAGGTGGAGGCCGTGGCCGTCGCCGGGGATGCGGAGGCGCCGGGCGGAGCGGTGCAGGTCGCGGTGGTAGCCGGGGTTGGCGGCCACGAGGGCGTCGTAGTCGCGGCCGCCGCGGTCGAAGAGGGTGGTGACCCGGGGGTTCATCGGCGGCTCCGCAGGGCGCGGGCGGTGAGTGCGGTGAGCATGCGGGGTGCGGCGACGCCGAGGCGTCGGCTGGTGGGTACGGCGAGGCGGTGGCCGAAGACCTGGTAGCCGGATTCGACGATGAGGTCGAGGATTTCGCCGTAGAGCAGGTGTGCGGTGCGCACGCAGGGGCGGGCTGCGGGGTGCAGGAGGGCGATGCCGGGTTCGGCGCTGCGGTAGAGGGCGCGGGTGCGGGCGACCTGGTCGCTGAGGGCGCGGCGGACGGGTGCGTCGGGGCGTCCGGTGCGGCGGCACCAGTGCAGCCGGTCGGTGTCGACGCCGAAGGCGGCGAGTTCGTCGGCGGGGAGGTAGACGCGGCCGCGGTCGAGGTCTTCGCCGACGTCGCGGAGGAAGTTGGTGAGCTGGAAGGCGAATCCGAGTGCGGCGGCGTGGGGTGCGGCGTGTTCGCGGGGGCCGGTGGTGCCGAGGACGGGGAGGACTTGCAGGCCGATGACTCCGGCGGAGCCGTGGACGTAGTCGTCGAGTGCGGCTCGGGTGGGGTATTCGGTGATGCGCAGGTCCATTCGCATGGAGCGCATGAAGTCGGTGAACAGGGTGGTGGGGAGCCGGTAGCGGTGGGCGGTGTCGGCGACGGCGGCGAGGGCGGGGTGGCCGGTGCCGCGGTGGTGGAGGGCGCGGTGCAGGGCGGCGTCGAGGTGGTGGAGTTCGCGTTCGCGGGTGTCGGTGGGGGTGGTGGTGTCGTCGACGATGTCGTCGGCCCAGCGGGCGAATCCGTAGAGGGCGTGCACGGCGGGGCGGTCTGCGGTGGGGAGGAGCCGGGTGGCGAGGAAGTAGGTGCGGCCGTGTTCGGCGTTGAGGGCGCGGCAGCGGGTGTAGGCGGCGCGGAGGGCGGGGTCGTGGATGCCTGCGGCGTCGAGTTCGCGCCGCGCCGCTGGTGAGGTTTCTCGGGCGGGGCGCCGGAGTTCTCGGTTCGGCACGTCCACGGTGGAGATCGAAGCACACGGGTCGCC
>NZ_JAIUKB010000100.1:4870-5834 GCF_020176785.1 Saccharopolyspora sp. 6V
GGGGGGTTGTGTGTGGTCGTCCCGGAGCTGGTGTGTCACCTCCCCCCCGGGGGGGGGGGGGGGGCCGTTGCCCGCCGCCCGCACGTGGGCCGGGCCACCCCGGTCGGGTGGTGTGGCACCCGGTTCGGGTCACTTGCCGGGCATGAGGACCTTGTCGACGACGAAGACGGTGGCGTTGGCGGTGGGGACGTTGCCGCACAGCACGGAGGCGCCGTTGATCTTGAGGTTGTCGCCGCTTCCTTCGACGGTGAGTTCGCCGCCTTGGGCGGTGGGGAGCTTGCCGGCCTGGGCGATGCCGTCGGCGTCCATCCGCTGGGGGACGACGTGGTAGGTGAGCAGGTCGGTGAGCTGCTGCTTCTGGGCGGGGTCGGTGAGCAGGGCGTTGAGGGTGTCGGCGGGGACGGCGTCGAAGGCGGGGTCGGCGGGAGCGAAGACGGTGTAGTTGGCGTCGCCCTTGTTGAGGGTGTCGCCGAGTCCGGCGGCCTGGACGGCGGCGGTGAGCTTGGTGAGCAGGGGGTTGTTGCTCGCGGCGGTGCCGACCGGGTCGTCGATCATGCCCTGGACGGAGCCGGGGTCGTTGGGGTCGCTGGGGACCTGGGAGCAGGCGGGGCCGAAGACGTCGTCGGCGGTGGTGACGCCGTCGGCGGCGGGGGCCGGTGCGGGCGCGGGTGCGGGTTCCTGCGCGGCGGGGGCGTCGTTCTGCTGGCCTTGTCCGCAGGCGGTGAGGGCGAGGGCGAGGGCGGCGGTGGTGCCGGTGATCGCTGCGGCGCGGCGGCGGATCGTCATGGGGGTGTTCCTCTCGGGTGTCGCCCGGGGCGTTTTCCGTTGTTGTCGTGGGGTGTTCGGTGCCGGGGTGGTTCCGGACGGGTCGATCGGTGGTTTTTCCGGAATCTTTTTCGGGCGGGTCAGCGGGTGGTGCAGAAGACGGAGTGCCAGCCGGTGGCGCCGTCGGGGAGGACGGGGG
>NZ_JAIUKB010000101.1:0-33773 GCF_020176785.1 Saccharopolyspora sp. 6V
CCGCTGCCGCCGTCGCCGTGCCAGCCCCCGCCCCCGCGTCCGCCGGACTTCCCGGACGCGGACCCGACCAGCACGAGCAACAGGATCAGCACGACGATCACGACGACCGCACCCGGTTCGGACAACGCGGCTCTCCTCTCCTTCGACGCGGCACCGAAAGCAGGGCGGTGTCCCGGGGTCCTCCGCGCGGTTCAGCCCGAACGGGCCGGTCCGCCACCGCGATTCCCCCGGCACGGCCGCGGCTCCTCCGTTCCGGCCTCACCCGGCGGCACGCGGCGGCCCCACCCACAGCAGGTCCCGGGCGCGGGTCAGCGCGACGAGCCGGGCGCGCTGCGCGAGTTCCCGCAGATCGCGGTCGCGATCGTCGTCCCCGTCCTCGGCGGGGAGCTCCGGGACGAACACCTCGCGGAACTCCAGGCCCTTCGCGCGGTGCACGGTGCCGACGCTGACCCGACCGTCCCGTTCCCCGGCCCAGCCGTCCAGGTTCCGGACCGGAATCCCGTTGCGGCGCAACACGTCCCGCCACCGGTCCGCGGCGGACTTCTCGAACGTCAGCACCGCGACGTCGTCCGGTTCGGGCCGGTCGCGCACGGCGGCGACCAGCGCGTCTTCGAGCCGTTCCGGGTCCTTCCACGGCACCACGTCCCCACCGTGGTACGTCGCCACCGACTCGCGCAGCGAGAACCCGGGAGCACCGTCGAGGTCGTCGACCTGGTTGGTGGCGTCGAACCGCTGCGCCCATTCCAGGATCCGCGAGGCGTTCCGGTAGTTGGTGCGCAGCACCTCGCCACGGCCCCGGATGGGGATGCCCGCGTCGACGAGCCGCCAGCCACCGGCGTAGATCTGCTGCTGCCCGTCGCCGACGAGCAGCAGCCGGTTCGGCCCGTCCCCGGCGAGGGCGTGCACCAACCGGAGCCCGACGAGCGTGATGTCCTGCACCTCGTCGACGACGACGCCGGCCAGCGGCCGCTCCAGCGGTTCCCGTTCCAGTTCGGCGCACGCCTCGGTGAACACGTCGTTGTGGTCGTGCAGGCCGCGCTCCCGGCGGATCTGCTCGTAGTGCTCGTGGAGCCGCCACACCAGTTCGCGGTCCGCCGCGGTCAAGCGCAGGCCGCGTCCGGTGCGGTGCAGGCCCTGGTACTCGGCGAGTGCGGTGATGCCGCGGCCCTTGATGACGCGGTCGATCTCGTCCCGCCAGTACTCGTGCCGGTTGAGCTCGGCGAGCCTGGTGTGCTTGCCGAACTTCGACCAGGCGCGGGAGAAGCAGTCCGCCGAGGACTTGACCGGCAGCTCGTTCCCGCGGCTGCGCAGGAACTCCCGCGCCCAGCGGTGCAGGTGGTCGAACCGGACGCGCCCGTCGAGTTCGGGGGCCAGCCGGTGGAAGGACCGCTGCGCGATCGGCGGCAGGTTGCTGGCGAAGGTCGTGAACAGCAGCGGTCCCACGCTGTTCCGCGCCATCCGCACCAGCCGGTGCAGGGCGACCACGGACTTCCCGGTGCCCGCGGGCCCGCTGATCCGGGCCGGGCCGCTGTAGTCGCGGCGGACCATCGCGTGCTGCGAGTCGTCCAGGAATGTCAGCCAGGACTCGAACGGGCCGTCCAGCACCGCGTCGAACCGGTCCTTCGCCAGGTCGTCGAGGTCGAACAGCTCGGCCCCGGCGCCCGCGGGGGCCGTGTCCTGCCGCGGCACGAGCGGGAGGAACGCGGACTCGCCCAGACGCCCGAGCAGCGACTCCACGTCGCGCCCGGTGAGCCTGCGTTCTCCCTTCCGCAGCACCCGGTCCAGCGTCGCCCCGGTCACCACGAGGTGGTGACCGGCGGATCGCTTCGACGGTTCCGCGCCCGCGGGCAGCACCACCACGGGCCGGACCACCGACTCGCTGACGACCCCGGCGGAGGTGCGCACGCCGATGAACGGCTCGGTCGCGTGCCGCAGCGCGGCGCGGACTTCGCCCGGTTCCGGTTCGGCGTCGCGGACGAGGACGGCCAGCACGCCGAGCGGGCCGATCAGCAGCGCGTCGGGGTGGCCGGCGGGGACGTCCGGGAAAGCGGTGTGCACGTGGGTGCGCCAGCCGCCGCGGCCCTCCACCAGGAACCTGGCCAGCACCTGCCGCTGCCAGCTCGCCAGCGACGGGTAGGCGGCGACGGCGCGTTCCGCGGCGCGGCGCAGCTTCTCCCCGCGGTGATCGGTGCTCATCCTCGCGAACCTCCGCGTTCCCCGATGATCCGGACCGTGATCGAACGTATCGGGGGTTCCCGGCCGGGTCGGCGTTCCGCGGCGCGGACCACCCGATCGCCGCAGCGCTCGCTGGTCCGTCCGGGCGGTTCTCCTTGCCGCGCAGGGGGATCAGACGCCGTGCAGGCGTTCGCGGGTGGCGTGGTAGGCGTGGCGGACCGCATCGCCCTGGTAGGCGTTCGCGGCGTCGCAGCGGCTGGAGCGCAGTTCCCACTCGGGCGGTGCGGCGGCGCCGGACAGCACCCAGGCGGCCTGCTTCGCGGCGCCGAGCGCCACGTACTCGGCGGCTTCCGGGATGTCCACCGGCACCCCGAACAGGGAGGGGGCGACCGCGCGCACCGCGGCCGATTCGCTGGCACCGCCGATCAGCAGCACGCGCCGCACCTCCACCCCGGCCGCCCGCAGCGCGTCGACCCCGTCGGCGAGGCCGCACAGCATGCCTTCGACGGCGGCGCGGGCCAGGTTCTGCGGGGTCATGTTGCCGCCGCGGATCCCGGCGAGCGTGCCGGTGGCGTCCGGCAGGTCCGGGGTGCGTTCGCCTTCCAGGTAGGGCAGCAGGGTGAGCCCGCCCGCGCCGGGTGCCGCCTCCAGCGCCAGCCGGTCCAGCCCGGCGAGGTCGGTGCCGAGCATCGTGGCGGCACCGCTGAGCACCCGGGCCGCGTTGAGCGTGCACACCAGCGGCAGGTAGCGGCCGGTGGCGTCGCAGAACCCGGCGACCAGGCCCGTCTCGTCCGCGCTGGGGTGCTCGGCGACGGCGAACGCGGTACCGGAGGTGCCCAGCGACACCACCACGTCGCCCGGCCCGGCACCGATGCCGAGCGCGCCCGCCATGTTGTCGCCGGTGCCCGCGCCGAGCAGCGCCCCCTCCAACGGGGCGAATCCCGTGGCACGGCCCGCGGATCCGGCCGGGTCGAGCACGTCCGGCAGCCGCGGGCTCCGGCCGCCCATCGCGGCGGAGAGCAGGTCCGGCAGCCATTCCCCGGTGGCGGGCGCGAAGTAGCCGGTGCCGGAGGCGTCACCGCGGTCGGTGCAGGCCCGCTCGGGCCGTCCGGCGAGCAGCCAGGTCAGCCAGTCGTGCGGCAGCAGCACCCGGTCCACCAGGTCGGCGCGGTGCGGTTCGTGCTCGGCCAGCCAGGCCAGCTTGGTGAGCGTGAAGCTCGCGACGGGCACTGAACCGGTGCGCTCCGCCATCACCGCCGCCCCGTGCTCGGCGACCAGGGCGCGGGCCTGCGGCGCGGAGCGGGTGTCGTTCCACAGCAACGCATCCCGCACCGGGTCGCCCGCGGAGTCGACCGCGACCATGCCGTGCTGCTGGCCCGCGACCGAGACGGCGCCGATCTCACCGGGGGTGTGCGCGGCGGCCTGCTCGATGGCGTCGCGCGCCGCGGTCCACCACGCCCACGGGTCCACTTCGGTCCCGGTGGGGTGCTGCGCCTTGCCCTCGGCCACGACCCGGCCCGTCTCCGCGTCGGCGACGACCGCTTTGGTGGATTGGGTCGAACTGTCGATGCCAAGAACGAACACGGGTCAGCCTCCACCTCAACGCCCGGTGCAACGTCGGAATCCTGCCAGACCACCGAGTGCGACCGGGTGCGCGGTGGACCGGTCAGGGCTTGCGGCCTACCCCGCACAGCAACAGGTTCTGCGCCGGTACGCGGGCGCGCAGCCGCGGGCCGTCCGGCCACCAGTCGAGAGGGCGCACCAGGCCGGGTTCGGTGATCTCGGTGCCGTCGAACAGCGCCTCGATCTCGGCCCGCCCGCGGAACCAGCCGGTGCCGAGCTCGGCGAGCATCAGCTTCTCCAGCTGCGCGGGGGGCGCCGCGTGCGCGGGGTCCGCCGGGCTGTGCAGGTGGCTGATCGCGACGTAGGAGCCGGGCGCGAACGCGTCCAGGTACCGCGCCAGCACGCGGTGCGGCGACCGGTCGTCCGCGACGTGCTGCAACGTGGCGCCCTGCAGCATCGCCACCGGGCGGGACAGGTCGATGTTGCGGGCCACGGCGGGCAGCGCCAGCAGCGTCTCCGGTTCGGTGAGGTCGGCGAACGCGAAGTGGGTGTGGTCGTTGTCGACGAGCAGCGCTTGGCCGTGGGAGAAGACCATCGGGTCGTGGTCGGCGTACACGACGACCGCGTCCGGGTTGGCGCGCTGCGCGACCTCGTGGGTGTTCTCGCCGGTGGGGAGGCCGGCGCCGATGTCGAGGAACTGGTCGATGCCGACGGTGCCCGCCAGGTAGCGCACGACCCGCATCAGCCATTCCCGGTGGTCCTGGGTGGCGACGACGAGGCCGGGGGCGATCTCCAGGGCGGCGTCGACCACGGCCCGGTCCACGGCGTAGTGGTCCTTGCCGCCGAGCAGCGCGTCGAAGCACCGCGCCACGCTGGGACTCCGGGTGTTCAGCACCGGCGTTCCGGGTGCCACGGCGGTCGCGCCGGATCCGGGGCGCGTCCAGCTGAGACGGGCGGGTTCGACACCGGAACGATCAGGCATCGAGCACCTCACAACCGATCGTGACACTTGCACTGTCACGAACAGTATAAGCACTGTCCGGCCGGATCCGATCGCCCGGTCGGCCGCCGGATCGCGATCGAACGCCCGCCCTCCGCGGGGTGCGCGCCGGCCCCCACGACACCGGCATCATGATCGACTCGGGCTGCCGTCGACACCGCCGCGCGGCCGAACCTCACCGGAACGGCGGACCCACCCCGTCCGCTCGGAGCCCGATCAGGGGCGGCGGGCGGCGAGGAAGGTTCGGGTGGCTCGGATGGTGAGGTCGTCGCGGCTGCGGAGAGCGCCGGGGCCGTCGGAGTCGAGGAGTTCGCCGAGGGCCGCGACGTCGGCCTCGTCGAGGGACGCGTCGAGGAACGGGCGCATCCGGCGCAGCGTCACCTCGGCGTAGCGCCGCGCGACGGCGGGCAGCGGGGCGGGCAGGTCGACGTCGACGGTGCGGTGCGCGACCGCGGTGAAACCGGCTCCGGCCACCGGTTCCGCCCAGTCGGCGCTGATGTGCGGCAGGTGCTCGGCACGCTTGCGGGCGAGCAGGTCGCGGCAGCGCTCCTCCAGGCCGGGCCGGCCGAAACCCAGGTCGTCGGGCAGGAACCGGGGGAACGAGTCGAGCTCCGCCACCGCAAGCACCCCGCCGGGCCGCAGCGCCGCGAACACCTCGCCGAGCACCCGCGCCGGATCGGCCAGGTGGTGCAGGGACGCGGACGCCCACACCAGGTCGACGGGCGCGTCCAGCGACGGGAATCCGGCGTCGAGGTCGGCGCGCTCGGTGCGCACCCGGTCGGCTTCGCCGCGGGCGGCGGCCTTGGTCGTCAGGTGCGCGAGCACGGAATCGTCGGTGTCCACGGCGAGCACGGTGGCCCGCGCGAACCGCTCCAGCAGGACGAAGGTGCCCGCCCCGGTGCCGCAGCCCAGGTCGAGGATCCGGTGCACCGGCGGGTCGACGAGTTCGGCGAGTTCCCCGGTCAGCTCCGCCAGGTGGTCGTGCATGACCTCGGCGTCGAGATCAAGCATCTCGAATTGAGCGGTGTCGTCGGTGTTCGGGTGTTCGTGGTGTGCCATGCCGCCAAGGTAGCCGCGGGTTGCGTCGATGGCATACTGTTTTGCTCATGACGCAAGACGGTGAGCTGGACGCCCTCGTCCGGCAACGGATCCGGAGCCTGCGGACCTCGCGGGGCCTGTCCCTCGACGAGCTGGCCGCGCGCTGCTACCTGAGCACCTCCACGCTCAGCCGCATCGAGACCGGGCACCGGCGGATCAGCCTGGACCAGCTGGCGCCGCTGGCCCGCGCGCTCGGCACCACCCTGGACCAGCTGGTCGAATCGGCCACCGACGAGGACGTGGTGATCCGCCCGGTGCGCGACGAGACCCGCGGCGCCACGTCCTGGCTGCTCAGCAAGGACTCCGGGCCGCACGGCATGACCGTCGCGAAAATGCGGCTCACCCGGCCCGCGCCGGCGCGGGACTCCGGGCGGCTGGCGGTGCACCCGGGCAAGGACTGGTTCACGGTGCTGTCCGGGACGGTGGAGCTGGTGCTCGGCGAACGCACCATCCTGATCGAGTCGGGGCAGGCCGCGCAGTTCAGCACCATGACCCCGCACGCGTTCGGCGCACGCGGCGGACCGGCGGAGATCCTCACCATCCTCGACCACGACGGCCAGCGCACCCACCTGACCTGACGGTGCGGGTTCCCGCCGCGCGACTGCGGCCCGGCGAGGCCTGCGGGGGCGGGCCGAGCTCCGACGGCGATCAGGTCTCGCAGGCGACCCCGTCGCCGTCCCGGTCGAGCGCCGAGCGGTATCCCAGCTGACCGCGGTAGAGGGGAGCCGCGCCCGCGTCCTTCGCCGCCGTGCAGTTCGGGTAGTAGGCGGCACCGCCGCCGTCCCCGCCGTCCTCGTCGTCCTCGTCGTCCGACGCGTAGGTCGGGTCCGGCGCGGGCTGCGGGTTCGGCCGGGGCTTCGGCTCCGGGTTCGGCTCGGGGTTCGGCCGCGGATCGGGTTCCGCCGTGGAGCTCTCCCGGGCCGCGCCGCACACCGCCCAGGCCCCGGCGCCCGCCGGCTCGGCGCGCCCGCCCGCCGCGGAGATCTCCGCCCAGCGCAGCGAATTCGGCGGCATCTGCTCGGCGACGGCGAAACCACCGCCGACCAGGTCGGCGTTGACGAACTCCCCGCGGTCGTTCCAGAGGTAGCGCAGGTCCCACCCCTGCTCGTCCTGCGGCTGCACGTCCGGGAGCACCCAGACCACCGATCCGACGGGGGCGAGCCGGTTCAGCTCGGCGGTGGCCTCCTCCCGGAAGCAGTCCGCGACGGGGCGGACGTGCAGCAGCCGGACGCCGCGCGGGACGGAACCGGGCATCGCCCCGTCCTCGACGGCGGTGAGCCGGAGCCGAGTGCCGGCCTCGACGCTCAGCACGACCGCGCGCTGCACCCCCGCCGGAACACCGGCCGGGAGCGCCGGAGCGGGAGGCGCGGCCGGGGTGCTCGGCGCCGGCGCGGTCGAGGCGCGGCCGGGGTGCTCGGCGCCGGCGCGGTCGCCGAAGGCTGCGCCGCCTGATCGGCCACCACCCGCGTGGTCGACCCGGTGGGCGGCAGCAACGCGAACGCCACGCCGAACAGGACCGCTCCCGGCGCCAGCCGAGCCGCGAACCCGCGGGTGATCGTCCGGTCCCACCCGCGCGGATGCCGGACCGCGAACACGCCGGACCAGACGATCAGCCCGATCCCGGTCAGCAGCAGGAATCCCGCGAAGGCGTCCGGTTCGGCCGGATCCAGCAGCAGCGCCAGGAACATCGCCGCATAACCGCTGCCGAACCGGAGCCAGAAACCCTTGCGCACCACCGGATCCCACCGGCCTCGACGGCGGACCCCCAGCACGATCGCCCAGATCATGGCCCCCAGGCCGATGATCCCCAGCAACGCGACCAATGCTTCCACGACGAGAACTCCCCCACGGACGACAGCGGTGGACCTCGCGCACCCTCCGCGACGAGATCGGCACGTACGGTATCGAACAGGACACGGTGCGTGTTCAGCGCATCGGCGTTCTCCGCGCCGCTCCCGGTCTCACCGGTCGTCGTCGGGGGCCGCTCCGGTGATGCGGACGCGGGAGATGCGGCGGCCCTCCACCGCGCGGACCGTGAACTCGTGGCCGAGGGCGGTGACCGAATCGCCCTCGCGCGGCATCCGGCCGAGGCGGGCGAGGACGAACCCGGCGAGGGTGTCGTACGGGCCCTCCGGCAGCGCGATCCCGGAGCGGTCGGCCACTTCGCTGCGGTGCAGCAGGCCGTCGAGCTCCAGCACGCCCTCGGCGGGTGGCGCGGCCGGGCGTTCGCGCAGGTCGTACTCGTCCCAGATCTCGCCGACGATCTCCTCCACCAGGTCTTCGAGGCTGACGATGCCCGCGGTGCCGCCGTACTCGTCGGCGACCACGGCGAGGTGTCCGCCGCCGCGACCGCGCATCGCCGTCAACGCGGCCAGCGCGGGCTTCGTGCCCGGCAGCGTCGTGATCGGCCGCGCCAGCGAACCGACCGTGCGAGCCCGGCTCCCGCGGCTCGCCTCGTACAGGTCGCGCACGTGCACGAAACCGACCACGTCGTCGGCGGAACCGTCCCGCAGCACCGGATAGCGCGAGTGCGGTTTCCCCAGCACCTCGTCGACCGCGTCGGCGGCGCCGGTGTCCGCGTCGAGGAAGTCGACCTCGGTGCGCGGCACCATCACTTCGCTCAGCACCCGGTCGCCGACCTCGAAGGCGTCGGTGATGAGGCGGCGCTCCTCGGTGGTGAACTGGTCGCTGGTGCGGACCATGTCGCGCAGCTCCTCCTCGCCGACCTGCTGCTCGTCGGCGCGCGGGCTCACCCCCAGCAGCCGCACCACCCCGTTCGTCGACACCGACAGCAGCCAGATCACCGGCCGGAACGCGGTCGCCACCGCGTCCAGCACTCCCGCCGTCGCCAGCGACACCACCTCCGGCTTCTGCAGCGCGAGGCGCTTCGGCGCCAGCTCGCCGAACACCAGCGACAGGTACGACACGAACGCGGTCACCAGCACCAGCGCCACCGTCGTCGGCACCTCCACCGGCAGGCCCCACCCGACCAGCGGCGGCTCCAGCCGCACCGCGAGCGTCGCCCCGCCGTAGCTGGAGGCGAAGAAGCCGGTGAACGTGACGCCGACCTGCACCGCCGAGAGCATCCGGTTCGGATCGGACTTCAACCGGGCCACGCCCGCCCCGCGCCTGCCCAGGTCCTCCAGCCGGTGCACCTGGCTCTGCCGCAACGACACCAGCGCGATCTCCGCCGCCGCGAAGAAACCCCCGAGCAGGACGAACAGCGAGATCAACGCCAGGTTGCCGAAGACGTCCCCCATCCGGCGATGGTGCCGAGAGGCGGGCAAGAACACCACGCGCCTCACGTTCCGGCGCCGCCCGGCGTCTACTGGACGTGATGAGACCGTTCGAGCAGATCGTCGCCGAGCACGGGGCGGTGGTGCTGCGGGTGTGCCGGGCCGTCCTCGGGCCGGTCGACGCCGAGGACGCCTGGTCCGAGACGTTCCTCGCCGCGCTGCGCGCCTACCCCGAGCTGGACGAGCACGCGAACGTGCAGGCGTGGCTGGTGACCATCGCGCACCGCAAGGCCATCGACGCCACTCGCGCCCGAGCCCGCCGCCCGAACCCGGTCGAGCAGGTCCCGGAACGGCCCGCGCACCGCGGGCGCCCCGAGGACTGGGACGGCGACCTGTGGGAGGCGTTGGCCGCGCTGCCCGCCAAGCAGCGCACCGCCGTCGCCTACCACCACCTCGCCGGGTTGCCCTACGCGGAGATCGCGGCCATCACCGGCGGCAGCACCGACGCGGCCCGCCGCGCCGCCGCCGACGGGATCCGGGCGCTGCGCCGCAGCTACCCGGCTTCGGGAGGAGGAACACGATGACATCCGACGGGTTGTTCGACGCGCTGCCCGAGACCGACGCGGGCACCCTCGCCCGGCTGCACGACCGCGTGGTCGTCGCCGCCGCCGCGGACGGGCTGCTCGACGTCGCCTACCGGACCGTGCCCAGCCCGGTCGGGGAACTGCTGCTCGCGGCCACCGAGGACGGGCTGGTGCGCGTCGCGTTCGGGGCTTCCGAGCAGGTGCTGGCGTCGCTGGCCGAGCGGATCAGCCCGCGGGTGCTGCACGCGCCCGGCAGGCTCGACGGGGTCGCGCGGCAGCTCGACGAGTACTTCGCGGGGCACCGCACCTCCTTCGAGCTGGCGTTGGACCGGCGGCTGTCCCGCGGGTTCCGGCGCACCGTGCTGGCCCGGCTCGCCGAGGTCGGCTACGGGCGCACCGCCAGCTACGCGCAGCTCGCCGCCGCCGCGGGCAGTCCGCGGGCGGTGCGGGCGGTCGGGACGGCGTGCGCGACGAACCCGCTGCCGATCGTGGTGCCGTGCCACCGGGTGGTGCGTTCCGACGGCAGCGCCGGCGGGTACGTGGGCGGGGCGGAGGCGAAGCGGACCCTCCTGACCCTCGAAACCACCGGTTCGGAGTGAACGGACCGTTCGTCCGATAGAGCTGGACGAACGGTCCGTTCACCAGGCGACGGTGGGGGCAGGGCTCGCTCTGCCGGTCGGCACCGAGTGAACGGACCGTTCGTCCCATCTAGTTGGGCAAACGGGCCGTTCACCCCGACCGGACGTTCGCACACGACCGAACCCGAGTTGAGTGAACGGACCGTTCGTCCGATCTAGTTGGACGAACGGTCCGTTCACTCCCCCAGCACGACGCGGCGAGGCGGGGTGCCGGTCGGCTTCCGCCGAGGAGGAGGATCGGAGCGATGGGTGCACCGCTGTTCTCGCTGCCGCCCCGGGTCGTCGCACCGGGCGCGGTGCACGTGCCGGGCTGGTTGGACCTGGACCGGCAGCGGGAGCTGGTGGCGGCGTGCCGGGAGTGGGCGCGCGGCCCGGTGCCGATGCGGGCGGCGCGGCTGCCGAGCGGGCACCGGATGTCGGTGCGCACGGTGTGCCTGGGCTGGCACTGGTACCCGTACGCCTACAGCCGCACCGCCGACGACGCGGGCGGCGCGCGGGTGGCGCCGTTCCCGGACCGGCTGGGCGAGCTGGGCCGGGCGGCGCTGGCCGCGGCGTACGGTCCGGCGGAGGCCGCGGACTACCACCCGGACGCGGCGCTCATCAACTTCTACGACGAGCACGCCAGGATGGGCATGCACCGGGACGAGGACGAGCTGTCCCGGGCACCGGTGGTGTCGTTGAGCATCGGCGACACCTGCGTGTTCCGGTTCGGCAACCCGGAGTCCCGCGGCCACCCGCACACCGATGTGCAGCTGTGCTCGGGGGACCTGTTCGTGTTCGGCGGCCCGTCGCGGCTGGCGTACCACGGTGTGCCGGCGGTGCGCCCGGGCACGGCGGACCCGGCGTGCGGGCTGCGCTCGGGCCGCCTCAACATCACCCTGCGGGTCACTGGACTGGCCCCGGAACGCGGAGGAGAAGCGTGCACGAGCAGGACCTGATCGTCGGGGAGGACGGGCTGGCCCGTCCGCCGTGGGCGGCCGCCGATCCGCTGCTGCGGGAGTACTACGACACCGAGTGGGGATTGCCGGTGCCGGGCGAGCAGCCGCTGTTCGAGCGGATCTCGCTGGAGGGCTTCCAGGCCGGGTTGTCGTGGGCGACGATCTTGCGCAAGCGCCCGGCCTTCCGGAAGGCGTTCGACGACTTCGACCCGGACCGGGTGGCGGCCTATGCGGAGGAGGACGTGGCACGGCTGCTGGCGGACGCGGGGATCGTGCGCAACCAGGCGAAGGTGCGGGCGACGATCGGGAACGCGCGGGCGACGGTGGCGTTGCGCGAGCAGGGCGGCCTGGACGCGCTCGTGTGGTCGTTCCGCCCGGAGCGGACGCCGCGCCCGCGCTCGATGAGCGAGGTGCCCACGACGTCCCCGGAGTCGGTGGCGCTGTCGAAGGCGTTGCGCGGCAAGGGTTTCCGCTTCGTGGGCCCGACGACGACGTTCGCGTTGATGGAGGCGGTGGGCATGGTGGACACGCACCTGCTGGGCAGCCACCGCCGGGGTTCGTCCGGGTTGTGGCCGGAGCGGTGATGCTGCGGATCCCGGTCCGGGCCCCGTTCGCGGTGGATGCGGCGGTGGCGGCGCTGGCGGCGCATGCGCTGCCGGGCGCGGAGCGGGTGGACCGGGCGCGGCGGTGCGTGCGGCGGCTGCTGCCGCTGGCGGGCGGTCCCGCCGAGGTGTCGGTGCGGCTGGCGGCGGATCACGTGGCCGTGTCCGGGGAGGCCGGTGGCGCCGAGGAGGAGGTGGCGGCGCTGGTGCGGCACTGGCTGGGGTTGGACGCGGACGTGGCGCGGATCGACGCGGTGCTGGCGGCGGACCCGCTGCTGGAGCCGTTGGTGGCGGCCCGGCCGGGGCTGCGGGTCGTGGGCTGGGCGGACGGGTTCGAGGGCGCGGTGTCGACGGTGCTGGGCCAGCAGGTGAGCGTGGCGGCGGGCCGCACGTTCGCGGCCCGATTGCTGGCGGAGTACGGCGAGCCGCAGCCGGGCGGGCTGGTCGCGTTCCCCGCGCCGAAGGTGCTGGCCGCGGCGCCGCTGGAGGAGTTGCGGACCGCGGTGGGCGTGCCGCGGCCCCGCGCCCGCACGGTGCGGGCGCTGGCGGCGGCGGTCGCGGACGGGTTGCCGCTGCGCCCGGGTGCGGAGGTGCGCGGGGAGCTGCTGGCGCTGCCGGGGGTGGGGCCGTGGACGGTGGAACACCTGGCGTTGCGCGCGTTCGGCGACGGGGACGCGTTCCCGTCGGGCGATCTGGTGCTGCGGCGGGCGTTGGGCGCGGAGTCCGCGGCGGCCGCGGCGGAGCGGGCGCGGGGGTGGTCGCCGCACCGGGCGCACGCGGTGTTCCACCTGTGGACCGCGACCGCGTACGGGGTGCGGTGAACTTCGGACCCCGGTCGGGCGAACGCGCGGGGCCGGTACTTGCGCGAGGGCCTTTCCCACCTGCGAAGACGTGATCTTCGGGGCGCCACGCCGCACCACAGTTAAACTTGACTAATTCCAGAAAAGCTGGTTGTCTCGGGTCATGCCGGTCATCGACGCCACCGCACTCCTGCGCGACGCCGCGCTGCGCGTCACGCGCCCGCGGGTGGCGGTGCTGTCGATGGTCGCGAACCACCCCCACTCGGACACCGATGCCATCGCGACCGCGGTCCGCCGCGAGCTCGGCTCGGTGTCCACCCAAGCGGTCTACGACGTGCTGCGCGCGTTGACCGAGGCCGGTCTGGTGCGGCGCATCGAACCGGCGGGCTCCCCCGCCCGGTTCGAGACCCGCGTGGGGGACGACCACCACCACCTGGTGTGCCGCGGCTGCGGCGGCATCACCGACGTGCGCGGCGCGGTCGGCGCGGCGCCCTGCCTCGACGTCCGCGACTCGCGGGGATTCACCCTGGAGCGGACCGAGGTGACCTACTGGGGCACCTGCCCGGCCTGCCGCGCGCGAACCGAATGAATCCCGAACACAGGAGCCGATCTTGCCGGAGAACAACCAGAAGCCGTTGACGACCGCCGCGGGCGCGCCGGTTCCGGACAACCAGAACTCCATGACCGCCGGTGCCCGCGGCCCGATGCTGCTGCAGGACGTGTGGTTCCTGGAGAAGCTGGCCCACTTCGACCGCGAGGTCATCCCCGAACGCCGCATGCACGCCAAGGGCTCCGGCGCGTTCGGCACGTTCACCGTCACGAACGACATCACCCAGTACACCTCGGCGAGCATCTTCTCCGAGGTCGGCAAGAAGACGGAGATGTTCGCCCGGTTCTCCACCGTGGCCGGTGAGCGCGGTGCCGCCGACGCCGAGCGCGACATCCGCGGCTTCGCGCTGAAGTTCTACACCGACCAGGGCAACTGGGACCTCGTCGGCAACAACACCCCGGTGTTCTTCTTCCGCGACCCGCTGAAGTTCCCCGACCTGAACCACGCGGTGAAGCGCGACCCGCGCACCAACATGCGCAACGCCGAGAACAACTGGGACTTCTGGACCAACCTGCCCGAGGCGCTGCACCAGGTCACGATCGTCATGTCGGACCGCGGCATTCCCGCGTCGTACCGCCACATGCACGGCTTCGGCTCGCACACCTACAGCTTCATCAACGCCGAGGGCGAGCGGTTCTGGGTGAAGTTCCACCACCGCACCCAGCAGGGCATCAAGAACCTCACCGACGCCGAGGCCGAGGCCCTCGTCGGCAAGGACCGCGAGTCGCACCAGCGCGACCTGTTCGACTCGATCGAGAACGGCGACTTCCCGAAGTGGAAGCTGTACGTGCAGGTCATGCCGGAGGCGGACGCGGACGGCTACCGGTTCCACCCGTTCGACCTGACCAAGGTGTGGTCCAAGAAGGACTACCCGCTGATCGAGGTCGGCGAGTGGGAGCTCAACCGCAACCCGGAGAACTACCACGCCGACGTGGAGCAGGCCGCGTTCACGCCCGCGAACGTGGTGCCCGGCATCAGCTACTCGCCGGACAAGATGCTGCAGGGCCGGCTGTTCTCCTACGGTGACGCGCAGCGCTACCGCCTCGGCGTCAACCACCACCAGATCCCGGTCAACGCGCCGCGGATCCCGGTGAACTCGTACCACCGCGACGGTGCGATGCGCGTCGACGGCAACCAGGGCGCCACCCCCGGCATCGAGCCGAACTCGTACGGCCGCTGGCAAGAGCAGCCCGCCTACCGCGAGCCGCAGCAGGCCGTGGGTGCCGTCGCCGACCGGTTCAACTACCGCGAGGACGACGACAACTACTTCGAGCAGCCCGGGAACCTGTTCCGGAACATGACCGCGGAGCAGCAGCAGGTCCTGTTCGAGAACACCGCCCGCGCGATCGACGGTGCCTCGCAGGCCACCATCGAGCGGCACATCCACAACTGCACGCAGGCCGACCCCGCCTACGGCGAGGGCGTCCGCAAGGCAGTGGAGGCCCTGGCGGCCGGCAACCTCTGAGTGAGACCGAATTCCCCGGCGTGGCGCGCGCTTCCGCGTGCCACGCCGGGGTTTCTCTTCCGTTGGGGAGGATTTCCATGGGCGAGGGTGAGCTCACCCCGGAGCAGGCCGAGCGGGTCGTGGCGATCGCGATGGACCTGGCCCGGGAGGGCGACACCGCGCAGCTGCTGGAGTTCGTCGAGCACGGGCTGCCGGTGGACGTGACCGACGCGGACGCGAACACGCTGCTGATGCTCGCCGCCTACCACGGGCACGCCGCCACGGTCCGCGCGCTGCTGGACCGCGGCGCGGACCCGGACCGGCGCAACGCGCGGGACCAGTCGCCGATCGCGGGCGCGCTGTTCAAGGGCGCCGACGAGGTGGTGGCGGTGCTGCGCGAGGCGGGCGCCGACCTGGACGCGGGCACCCCGACGGCACGCGACGCCGCCACCCTCTTCGGCAGGCGACACCTCATAGCCGACTGACGAAAGAGCTCTTCCCCGCTCAGCGGCGAAGCCGCTGAGCGGCGACCCCCGAGCAACCGGCACCGCCGCGGGTTCTCAGCGCACTCCTCGCGAGGACAGCGTTTTCTCCTGTGGCGGAGCCACCGGTGAAAACGATCCCGCAGCGAGGAGTGCGCTGAGGTTCCGCCACCCCACCTCCCGAGCAGCAGGAGTCGAGCGCCTGTCAGGGGTCGCGGCTAGCGTCGGTCGCATGGCTCTTTCCCAGCAGGACCGCGAACGATTCCTGGCCGAACCGCACACCGGTTCCCTGGCGGTGGCCGAGGGTTCCGGCCGAGCGCCCCTGGTGGTGCCGATCTGGTACCACTACGAGCCCGGCGGCGAGCTGTGGATCAACACGGGCGCGGACACCCGGAAGACCCGCGCGATCCGGGCCGCGGGCCGGTTCAGCATGCTGGCGCAGCGCACCGAGCCGACGGTCCGCTACGTCTCGGTGGAGGGCCCGGTGCTCTCGATCGAGCCGGGTTCGGCCGAGAGCTCCCGGGTAATGGCGGCCCGCTACCTGCCCGCGTCGCGGGTGGACGAGTTCGTCGAGTTCGAGCGGACGCGGCTCGGGGAGCACGTGGTGATCCGGATGCGCCCGGAGCGCTGGCTGTCCGCGGACCTGGGCGGCTGATCCGAGCTCACACGGCGGGGATGATGCCGCCGTCCACCCGGTATTCGGCGCCGGTGAGCCACTTCGCGCGGTCGGAGGCGAGGAAGGCGATCAGCTCGGCCGCGTCCTCCGGGTCGCCGGGGCGGCCCATCGGCGTGTTCAGCCGGGCCGCGATGCGCCGCTGCATCTCGTGGAGCTCGACGCCCTGCTCGTCGGCCATCTCCTGGTGGTGCGCGACGGCGCCTTCGGTGGCGACGAAGCCGGGCAGCACGCGCAGCACGCGGACCCCGCTCGTGCCGACCTCTTCGGCGAGGCCGCGGCTGTAGGCGTTGAGCGCGGCCTTCGCCGCCGCGTACGACAGGTCGCCGGGCTGCGGCAACCTGCTCGCGATCGACGAGACGTGCAGGACGACGCCGGAGCCGCGTTCGACCATGCCGGGCACCAGGGCGCGGTCCAGCCGGACGGCGCTGAGCAGGTTGATGTCGAGGTCGAACTGCCACGACTCCTCGGTGCGTTCCAGCGCGGCGGCCCAGCCGCTGGTGGCGCCCGCGTTGGAGACGAGCACGTCCACCCCGCCGACCGTGTCGAGGACTCGCCGGCCGAGGTCGGCGACGCCGTCGGCGGTGGCGAGGTCGGCCGGGAGGAACGTGCCGGGCACGTCGTCCGGGGGCGCGCTGCGCGAGGCGGTGAGGACGTAGGCGCCCGCGGCGGCGAAGCGGCGGGCGGTGGCGACGCCGAGTCCGCGGCTGGCGCCGGTGATGAGCACGCGCCGTCCGGCGAGTCCTTCGTCGGCGATCGTCATGGGAAGCACCTCCAGTAAAGTGAGCCAGGCTCACCATATAACCGGAGTCGGACTCACTTTATTCGGAGGTCGTCCGTTGCCCACGTCACGCCCGCTGCGCGCCGACGCCCGCCGCAACCGGGAAGCCCTGCTCACGACCGCGCGGGCGGCGTTCCTCGCGGGGGAGGACGTCGGGGTGGACGAGATCGCCCGCCGGGCCGGCGTCGCCGTCGGCACCCTGTACCGCCACTTCGACACCCGCGAGGAGCTGATCGCCGAGATCTACCGGCAGGCCCTCGACGAGCTGTGCGCCGAACCGGACGCGCTGCTCGCCCGGCACGCGCCGGACCGGGCGCTGCGGGAGTTCCTGGACCTGCTCGTCGAGCACGCCGCCACCAGCAAGGGCATGTCGGTCGCGCTGGAGAGCGTGCTGGCGACCGACTCGGCGGTGTTCGCCGACTCCCGGTGGCGGATGGCCGACTGCCTCGACGCGCTGCTGCGGGCCGGTGCGGCGGCCGGGACGATCCGCGGCGACGTCGACGGGTGGACGGTGCTGCGGGCGCTCGGCGGCGTGTGCGGGATGCGCGCCACCGACGGCTGGCGGGACGACGCGGCGCGGATCGTCGCACTCCTCTTCGACGGCCTCCGCCACGGCACGGCGGAGTAGCCGCTCGGGCGGGCCGCCGGTTCAGGCCGGCGGGCGCAGCAGGCAGCTGTCCATGATCCAGCCGTGCCGGTCGCGGGCCTCGGCGCGCAGCTCGGCGATGCGGTCGGCGACCTCGTCGAGCGGACCGGCGACCGAGAGCTCGTCGGGCGTGCCCACGTAGGCGCCCCAGTGGATCCACCAGCCTCCGCCGCGCCGCGCCGCGATCGCCGCAGGCACGTCCAGCATCACCAGGGTGTCCTCGGACAGGTCCGGCCGGTCCACGCCGGGACGGCCGGTGGTGATGCGGACGGGCCTGCCCACCCGGGTCCAGGTGGTGCCGTGGTGCGCGGCGAGCGCGGAAACGCTGCTGATGCCGGGGACCACCTCGCAGGTGAGGTCGACGGCGGCGCGGATCTCCGCGACGACGTCCAGGGTGCTGTCGTAGAGCGCCGGATCGCCCCACACCAGGAACGCACCGGTCTCCCCCGGCGCGAGTTCCTCGTGCACGACCCGCGCCCACTGCTCGGCGCGGCGCCGCCGCCAGTCGTCGACCTGCGCGCGGTACTCGTCGGTGCCCGCGGTGGTGCGGTCGCGCGGCGGGTCGGGCATCGCGACGGTCCGGGCGGAGTCCGCGGCGTGCTCGCGGAGGATCTCGGCGCGCACCCGCAGCAGCCGTTCGGTGCGCTTCCCCTTGTCCGGCAGGAAGAACACGTCGGTGCGGCCGAGGGCGTCGACCGCTTCGAGGGTGAGGTGGCGCGGGTCGCCCGCGCCGATGCCGATGGCGATGAGGTGCCGCACCCCCGCCGACGATCCGATCACGACGACCTCCCGCTGTCCGCTGCTCCGGGCCCCATCCTCCCCGGTCAGCCCGCGCGATCCTCGGCGAGGTGCGCGCGGTACCAGGCGAGGGAGCGGGCGAAGCCGACCTCGAACGGCGTCGGTTCCCGGCCGCTGCCGCGCCAGGCGGCGGTGGAGTCGAAGTACCGGTCGCAGGCCAGCAGCGACAGCTGGTCGGCCGCGCCGGGCAGCCGCTGCACCGCGTCCCGGTAGGACATGTCCCGCTGCGGCGCGGGAACGCCGAGGTCCGCGACGATCCGGTCGACCAGCGCGCGGACCGGCACCGGCCGCGGGTGGTTCGCGTGCAGCACCCGACCGGGCGGGGCGGCGCGCAACGCGAGCGTCGCGATGATCTCGGCGAGGTCGTCCACCCACACCATGCCGAGCCGGGGCCGGGCTCCCTCGATCGTGCTGCCGGTCGCGGCGAGCAGCCGGGCGAGGCCGGGCACCACCCAGCGGTCCCCTGCGCCGTACACGAAGTAGGGGCGGACGACGGTGCCGCCCGCGGCGAGCACCGCGTTCTCCCCGGCGAGCCGGGTCTCGCTGGTCACCGACTCCGGGCGGGGCCGCACCTCGTCCTCGGCGGGTCCGCGGTGCTCGCCGCGGCCGTAGACGGCGGCGGTGCCGAGCTGCACGAAGCGGTGCACGCCCGCGCCGCGCGCCTCCGCCAGCAGCGCCCGCGCGCCCGCGTCGTTCACGGCCCGGCAGGTGTCCGGGTCGGAGCCGACGGCGGCGGCCAGGTGCACCACCGCGTCCACGCCCGCACAGCTCCCGCGCAGCGAAGCCGGATCGGCCAGGTCGCCTTCGACCTGCTCGTCATCGCCACCGGTGCGCCGGTGGTGCACCAGGGTGCGCAGCCGCACCCCGCGCTCCCGCAGCGCCCGGCGGGTGGCCGCGCCGACGAACCCGGTCGCGCCCGTCACCAGCAATTCCGTCATGCCCAGCTCACCACCGCCGCTTGGCACACCAGTGCCGCGTACCAACCGAGCACGAAGGTCATCGCCGGCCCGGCGGGCCAGGCGCGGCTGCCGCCGAAGAACCGCCGCGCCCCGACGGCGGGCAGCGCCAGCGCGCAGTACGGCAGCAGCCGCCCCAGGTCGGCGGCTCCGTCGAGCTCCCACGGCCGGAACAGCACCGCGGCGGAGGCGGCGGCCAGCGCCGGTGCGGCCAGCACCAGCACCGCGCCGCCGACGGGCCCGACGACGTTCGAGTACATCCGCGCATCGGCCGGGGCCGTCCACGCCGTCTTGCGGGCGAACTCGAAGTGCAGGAACACGCAGGAGAAGCACCCGATCAACCCGATCACGGCCGGGTCGAGCCCGCCGGTGGCCGAGACGCACACGTACACGCTCAGCAGCACCTGCACCGGATAGGTGATCGCGAGGTTCGGGAACAGCGCGTCCCGCAGCCGCGCCGACCGGCGCTCCAGCACCACCAGCAGCAGCGCGTAACCCAGGTCCAGCGCCAACACCGCCACCGAGACCGCCTCGACCAGCGCGTTCGCCAGCACCAGCAGCGCGGCGAACAGCAGCATCCAGCGCCGCAGCTCGACCGCGGTGATGGAGCCGCGCACCAGCGGCCTGCCGGGGTTGTGCTCCCGGTCGTAGTCGAGGTCCTTCTGCTCGTCGACCATCCGCAGGTACAGCAGCACCAGGCCGACCGAGCAGATCCGCACCGCCGTGCCCGCCGACGGCGCCCACCGGTCACCGGCGACGACGGCGAGCGACCCCTCCAGCGCGAGCACCCACAGCACCGCGTACGTGCAGTAGACCTTCGGCGGGAACACATCCAGCACGAACCGGCCCAGCCGAGCTCCCGCCCCGGGAGCGGCGGTGGTGGTCACGACGGCACCTCCAGCACGGTGACCTCCCCGGAGGCGCCGTCGACGGCGATCCGCGCCCCGTCCGGGATGGCGGTGGTGGCGCCGCGCAGCGACACCACGGTGGGAATGCCGAACTTGCGGCCGGTGATCGCGGTGTGCGACAGCATGGTGCCGCGCTCCACGACGATGCCCTTCGCGGTGAGCATCAGGAACAGCCAGCCCGGATCGGTCTCGCGGGCGATGAGGATCATGTCCTCGCCGGGTTCGACGGGGTCGCGCGGATCGAGCACGATCCGCGCGGTGCCTTCGACGCGGCCACTGCTGGAGCCGAGGCCGCGCAGCTCTCCCCCGCCGGGGTCGGCGGCGGCCCGCACGGCGCCGAGGGAGGTGGTGACGCCGCCGAGGGTGCTGAACCGCTCGGGCAGTTCCGGCGGGTCCTGCTCGAACTCGGCCTTGCGGACGGCGGCGACGGCGCCGAGGTCGCGGGTGACGCCGGTGCCGTCGAAGTGGCCGAACACCTCGTCCTCGGTCAGGTGCACCACGTCGGCGGCGGAGCGCAGCACGCCCTGCGCGGCGAGGTCCTCGCCGAGCGAGTGGAAGACCGTCTTGGCGAGGCCGAACAGTTCGCTGCGGCAGTAGCGCGAGTTCTCCCGGTGCCGCACGCTGCGGCGCAGCTTGTCGAGCAGCCGCCGCAGCACGGCGAGCTTCGGGGAGCGGGCACCGAGGGCCGCGGTGAGCCGCCGCTCGGCGTCGGCGCGGATGCGCTCCTCCCGCTCGACGAAGGTGGCCCGGTCCAGGCCGGCTCGGGCGTAGTCGGCGACCGTGCGCAGCAGTGCGCCGGGTTGGGCGCGCAGCGTCGGCTGTTCCATCTTCAGGTCCTGCACGCTGCGGTCGCCGTAGCGGTGCAGGTGCTCGTGCACCGCGGCGCGGAACGCGTCCCCGTGCCGACCACCGTCCACTTCGGACCAGACCTGCGCGGCGGGCCGGTCGTCCATCGCGGCGAGGAACTCCGGCCGTGCGCGGGCGAGTTCGGCGAGACCGACGGCGGAGAGCACGGCGGCTTCACCGCGGTTGCGCTCGCCGCCGCACAGCAGATCGTTGAGCACGCCCTCGTCCAGCCCCGGCGCCCACTTCGCGAGCAGCCCGCGGACGGCGCCGGTGGTGGCCGACAGCACCGAGTCGTTGATCAGCGTGACGCCCCAGTGCGCGCCGACCTCCCGCCACGCGGCGCGGAAATCGGCGATCCGGGCCAGCGGGTCCCGCTGCGCCCAGTCCACCGCGCGACGCGGTGCGATCACGCCTTCCCACCAGGTCTCGAACTCGCGCATGGCGCGGTCGTGCCGGGCCAGCGCCCGCAGCAGCCGGGCGAGCGGGCCGGCGAGCCTGCCGACGACTCCCGGCCACGTCGGCGCCAGCGAGCGCAGCGAGCCCTCGCCGCTGACGGGCAGGCCCATCATCTGCTCCCAGGAAGCCCGCAGCAGCGGGAAGAACGCGACCTGACCGTGCAGGTGCAGCCACGAGTCGAGGTCGTAGTAGACGCGGCCGCCGAGGTACCCGATCATCCGCTCCAGCTCGGGCCCGCTCGCGTCGAGCAGGTCCCGGTCCACGCCGTAGCGGCGGTACAGGTCGTGGAAGATCGTGCGGTAGAAGCCCCGGGCGAACGAGTAGGTCAGCGCGGTCGTGGTGCCGGAGAAGCTCTCGGTGACGTTCGCGTTGCTCCACTGCTTGCGGGTGGACAGGTCGATCGCGATGGGCCGGGCCTGCACGAGGCGGATGGTGCCGTCCTCGGTGAGCACGCCTTCGACGTCCTGCGGGGCGCCGAACAGCGCCGCGACCCGGGCGCCGAGCGCGGCGACCTCCCGCACCTGCGCTTCGTCGAGCACCGGCGCGTCGCGCAGTTCCGGCGGCACCGGCAGCGGGACGGGCCCGGCGTCGGGGCGGTCCGGGTCGAGACCGAGGCGTTCCGGTTTGTGCGCGAGGTGCGACTCGCAGCGGCCGGTGGCCGAGCGCAGGAAGTAGTGGTCCACGCCGACCTTCTCCTGCACGACGCCTTCGCCGATGCCGTGCCCGGCGGCGAGCACCGCGTCGTCGGCGCCGGTGGCCGGATCGCAGGTGAACAGCACGAAGGACTTGGCGCCCAGCACCATCTCCTGCACGCCGACGGACACCGCGAACCCGTCGAGCGCGAGCCCCTGGACGTGCCGGTACAGCAGCGCTTCGGCGGTGAACCCGGACGCCCAGCACTCGCGGACCCGGTCCAGGACCCGGTCCCGGCCCACGTACAGGAAGCTCTCCCCCATGCCCGCGAACGGGTCGGCGGCGGAATCCTCGCTCTCCCGCTCGGAACGGCCCACGCTGGAGGAGCGGACGGCGACCAGCGAGCCGGGCGCGAAGGTCGCGTCGAACGCGTCGAGCACGGACCGCTCGACCCCGGCGGGGAACGGGACGTCGAGGAACAGGTCGCGGATGGCCTTCGCGGCGGCGTCGAGGGAGGCGCGGTCGGTGAAGTCGATGGCGTCCAGCTCGCGGCGGATCCCACCGCCGATCTCGCGCGCCACGTCGCGGAAGACGGCGGCGTCGAGGCAGCAGAACCGCGGCACCGGCAGGCCGGCGGCCCGCATCTCGGCGAGGCGCGCGAACTTGTTGCCGACCTGCGCGCCGGTCGGCCGGGCGTCGTCGTGGATCATCGCGGCGGTCACCGGTCCCATCACCACACCGCCGGGATGAGCCGGGGGCGGTTCCGCGCGTAGTCGGGGTAGTCGGGCAGCCGCATCAGCGTGTCCTCCTCGACGAGGACGCGGCGCACCACGGCGGGCACCATGAGCGCGGCGAACGCGAGCACCCCGTACGGGTTCAGGAACGCGACCACCAGCCCGAGGTGGGCGAACACCATGCCGGTGTAGGCGGGGTGGCGCACCAGCCGGTAGGGCCCGGTGCTGACGATCGCGTGCCCGTCGACGGTGCGGACGCGGTGCGAGTAGAAGCGGCCGAGCCGGTGCACGGCGGTGAGCCGCAGCACGACTCCACCGAAGAACACGGCGACGGCGGCGGTGCGGCCGAGCCCCCACCCGTCCCAGGTGTTCGGCGGCAGCGCGACGGCGGCGAGGACGGCGAGCCGGGACAGCCCGTAGAGCTGCAGGCTGCCGCGGTCGGCGGAACTGGTCTCCTGCACCGATCCCTGGAAGGTGACGCGGGATTCGACCAGCGTCCACCCCAGGTAGGCGAGCAGGACGGCGGCTTCGCCGGACGCGGGATCACCGTCGAGCAGGCGGCCGCCGATGCCCCAGGCGAGCACCAGCATCCCGCACAGGAAGATCGCGGGCGGGAAGAGGCTTTCCAGCTTGCGGTTCATCGTGCTGCTTCCCGGTTGGCCCAGCGCAGGTGGTCGTACACGCGCGGGGGAACGATCATGCCGGTGAGCCGGACGGAGCCGATCACGTCGCCTGCGGCGAGCAGGTCCACGGCGAACTCGACGCGCTTGCGCCGCATGGTCATCGTGGTGGTGCGGAGCCGGACGTCCTCGGTGGCGGCGACGGGGCGGCGCTGCTCGTGCCGGACCCCGTTGAGCACGTACTTCCAGTCGTGCGCCACGTCCCACACCTGGTGCCCGACCAGGGTGATCAACTGGCGGGCGCCTTCGACGAGTTCGAGCGCGGAGCGGTGCCGAGGGTCGCGGCGGCGCAGCGCGTGGTCCGGCGCGAAGTCGAGGATCCGCGCGGTGCAACCGGAATCGTCGCCGGTGAAGTCGCCGATGGCGACGTTCTCCGCGCGGTGGCGGTGCACCAGCTCCCGATCGACCGGTACCGGTGCGGGCAGCACGGGGCCGGGTGGCGGCGGGTCGTGGTGGTCGCGCAGCGACACGTTCCCGTCGGCGACGACGAGGCCGCCGGAGGAGCAGTACGCGTCCCAGCGCTCCCCGTCGGTCGCCGGGCTGCTCATCAGCACTTCGACCGGGCGGTCGAGCTCGCAGAAGTGGTGGAACTCCACGGCCAGCTCCGCGACTCGGCCGGGGGACGCCGAGGCGAGCCCGGCGATGCCGTCGAGCAGCAGCATCGCGGGCAGGTGGTCCAGCGGGTGGTCGAAGAAGAACGCGTCCGTCGGATCGGAGACCATTGATCCGGTCATCGTGTGCACGACGGAGTCGATCGTGACGCTCATGTTTCTCCTCAAGGCCCGGGGAAGTCGCCGAATGGTCCGGTCGCCTATTCCAGGACTACCGGAAGTTGATCTAGTGGAATTCCCAGTGTTGGCCGGAGAGGCACCAGCGCCCCCGGCGCACCCAGCGGCGATCAACGGAGAAACCGAGCATCCAGCCCGCCTTCTAGGGAAATCAGCAGTCCTCGACATCAGGACTCCTGCGCTGGTCCCGAGCCCGCGATGATCCCCACCACGCGGGCGGACATGCCATTTTCCGCACCGCGTCGCGCATTTCACCCGCGAAGCGGGGAAATCAGCGGACCGAATCACCGGAAACCGGAGCTGCGCACCGCGACAACGCCGGGACCCCATTCCGGCGATCCCCGTGCGAAAGGCACCCGGTGCCTTTCCGGGCCGCGAGGACCGCGACCACCCGATCGGCGACGCCGACTCCGGCGGCGGTTCCGCGGCCCGGCACCGGCGCGGTGCGACGATGACTCGCGGACGACGCAGCCCACCCGAGGAGGTGCCGATGAGCGCGGCGGAGCACGACGACGAGGGCGGCGCGGCCACCGGCCCGCCGCGGGTGGCGCGGCTCGACGCCCGCGAGCGGCTGAGCCGGGCGCGCCGGGAGCGGAACGAGGGGGCCTTCCTCGCCGATGCCGCCGCGCAGGGTTTCGTCCCCGACTCGTCCACCCAGGTCTGGTTCGAACCGGCCGCCGACCTCGCCGAGCCGTTCGGGATCCGCGCCGGGGACGAGATCTGCGTCCGCGACCGGGTGCTGCGCGCCGACGGGCACCCGGTGCTGCTGGCGGTCTCCCGGTTCCCGCGGTCGATCACCGCCGGGACCGCGCTGGAACGCCCCGACACCGGGCCGGGCGGCGCACCGGCCCGCCTCGACGAGCTCGGCCACGGCGCCACCCGCTACGAGGAGGTCGTCACCGCCGCGATGGCGACCGAGCTGGAACGGCGGGCGCTGGAGACCGAACGCGCACCGCTGCTGCACGTGCGCCGCACCACGTGGAGCGGGGACCGCGTCGTCGAGCTCACCGACGTGAAGATGCCCGCCGGCGCCGCCGAACTCCGCTACTCCTGGGACGCCTGCTGACCGTCACCCGTCGCGCGTGCCCCGGCGGACCGGACCAGGAGCGTGGATGTTGCGCGAGATGCCGTACTCGGCCTCTCGTTCGACGAGATCACCCCGACCTCGGTGCGCGGCTCGGTCGCCGCGGACGAACGCCGCCACCGGCCCTGGGGAATCGTCCACGGTGGACTGCACACCGCGGTCGTCGAAACCTTCGCCACCACCGGGGCCTACGAAGCGGTCGAGGACCACGGGCAGCAGGCGGTCGGCGTCGCCAACGCCACCGACTTCCTACGCCCGCACCGCAGCGGCAGGCTCGACGTCGAGGCCGTCGCGATCAGCCAGGGCCGCACCCAGCAGCTGTGGCAGGTGGCACCGATCCAGCAGGGCGGACGCGCCCGGACCGGACCGCGCCCGCCCCTGAACCGTGGCCGCTTCCGCCGGGCGGACGGCAGGATCGGGGCATGAACGGGAAGTGCGCCGTGCTGGCGCTGCACTGGCAGATCAACGTCATCGCGCCGGAAGGGTTCTTCGGCGACCTGCTCGCCGCTCCGGTCGCGCGCAGCGGAGTGGTGGCGCGCGCCGCCCGGTTCCACGCGGCCGCCGCCGCAGCGGGCGCCGAACTGGTCTTCACCCGCTTCACCGTGCCCGCCGGGGAGGGCGAGCTGGTCCGCAACACCGAGTTCATGCGCGCAGTCGGCGACGCGCAGGAGTCGTTCCGCCCCGACGCTCCGGGCGCGGCGCTGGTCCCGGAGCTGGCCGGACAACCGGGCCTGGTGGTGGACAACCAGAAGCTGTCCGGGCTCGCGGGCAACGATCTCGCCACCTGGTTGCGCGACCGCGGGGTCGGGACGCTGTTCCTCACCGGCGTCGCCACCGACCTCACGGTCGAGCAGACCGCCCGGCACGCCACCGACCTGGGCTTCCAGGTGCACGTCGTCACCGACTGCACGGCGGCCGCCGAGGAGGCGACGCACCGGGCGTCCCTCGCGGCGCTCGCGCGGACCACGGCGGGCAACCGCACCGCGGCGGAGGCGCTCGCCGCCTGCCGGTAGGCCGGGGCCCGGCACGTCAGCCGAGCGGGGACGCGAGCCACGGGAGGTCGAGGCCGATCAGGCCCGCGCCGAACTCCAGCGCCCCGAGCAGCCACACCGTGCCCAGCACCACGGCGCCGGTGCCCGCGAGCAGCAGCAGGCGCACCGCGGGGTGCCGCCCGCGCTGCCACGCGTCCCACCGGTCGTACCCGCGGCGCAGGAAGGCGAGCGCGCGGCGGGCCGGCTCGAACTCGGTGCCGAGCACGGCGAGGCCCGCGAACGCCACGACCCAGCCCGGCCCCGGGTACGGGATCATGACGATCCCGGCGACGAGCACCGCGGAACCGGCGATGCCGACCCCGGTACGCCACGCGACGTCGGCGGCGCGATTGCGGCGGGCTCGTTCCCGCTGCCCGCGGTACCGGTCGCGGAGGCTCGGGCGTGCCGTGGCGGCGGGCTCGGTGGCGGCGGGCCCGGCCGGGTCGAGTTCGGCCGTCGCGGATCCGGTCGCGGATTCAGCAGCGGATTCGGCGGCGGCTTCGGTAGTGGCGGTGCCGGTCACGGTCGTCCTCCGGGCCTGCTGCGCGTGCGGTCCGCTCACGACTTCCGGAGGAGGCGCTTGCTGCTGCGGCGGAACGCCCAGACGACGACCAGCGCGCCGAGCACCGTCAGCGGCGTCCCCATCGCGACGCGGGCCACCGCCAGCCCACCGGTCGTGTCGATGACGTAGAGCCACTGCTGCACCGCGAACCGGGCGCCGAACACGAGCGCCGCCGCGAGGGTGGCGAGGTCGTGGGCGCGCAGGCTCGGCCGGTCCTCCCGCCACGGGTTCGTCCCGCCGTGCAACAGGTTCCAGACCACGCCGGTCACCGGCCGCCGGGCCAGCAGCGAGCCCGCGGTGAGCACGAACCCGGCCAGCGCGGCCCAGATCCCGATGGCGAAGAAGTCCTTCGCCGACCCGGTCCACGCGGCGAGGCCCACGGCGACGCCGACCGCGACCAGCCCGCCGACGGCGGAGGCGAACTTCTCGCCGCGCAGCATCCGGAACGCGGTCAGCAGCACGGCGGCGCCGACCGACACGGCGATGGTCACCGACAGCGGCAGGAACGAGTTCGCCCCGGCGAAGACGATGACGGGTGCCGTGGAGTACACGAATCCCACCGGCCCGCCGACCTGGTCCAGCACCGACGGCTTCGGCGCCTCGGCCGCGACGGCCTCGATGCGCTCGGTCGGCCGCTCGTCCCGCACTTCCTGCTCCACGTTCGTCATGGCCTTCGCTCCTCGATCGACATCCGGTGACGAGGAGAAGGAGAAGCCGTGCCGCAACGTCATGCTCAAGGCACTGCGACGCACGTCACACCGAGGGGTCGCCGATACCGCCTTTGGTCCACATCGGACACCTCACTCGATCCGTCCACATCGGACGCGCCCGCGCCGCCCAGGCCTTGCCAGATCCGCATTCCGGCCGGGCTCCGCCGCCATCGGCGTCGATCCGCGCGGCACCGGGCCGTCCGCCGTCATCGCGGCCACCGCGGAGTTCCGGCGCGGCGGCGGGCGCTGCGCGGGGGCGGGCGCCCGCTGGGATCGTGACGAACTCGGGACATCCCCCGGACGTAGCGGTGACCCGGCGGGCCGACGCTGAGCGGGGTGATCACTTCTCCGGCCGGGGCGCGCCCCGGTGCGCCCGTCGCGAGTGCGCCCGGTGCTGCTGTGATACTCGATCAGGTGTCACGCGTGCTGTTGATCGAGGATGATCCCGCCGTCCGCCGCGGCCTCGAACTGGGCCTGTCCCAGCAGGGGCACCAGGTCCACGGCGTGGAAACCGGCGAAGCGGGGCTCGACCAGCTGCGGGCCGATCCCCCGGACGTCGTGGTCCTCGACCTGATGCTGCCCGGGATGAACGGCTTCGAGGTGTGCCGGCGGATCCGCGCGGGCGGCGAACTCCCGGTGATCGTGCTGACCGCGCGCGGGGACGACATCGACGTGGTGGCCGGGTTGGAAGCGGGCGCCGACGACTACGTGGTCAAGCCGGTGCGGGCCAGGGTGCTCGAAGCGCGCCTGCGCGCCGTGCTCCGGCGCACCGCCCGCCCGCAGGCCGACCTGGAGCGCCACCCGGCTGTCCATCGACCGCGCCGCGCTGCTGGTCGCCAAGGACGGCGACCCGGTGCGGCTGACCCCGACGGAACTGCGGCTGCTGCTGGAGCTGTCCGCGAGCCCCGGCCGCGTGCACAGCCGCCAGCAGATCTCGCGCGGGGTGAACCCGGCGGAGTTGAGGCCTCGGGGTGCCAGCACCTCCTGCTGGAGGGTCTGCACCTGCCGCAGGAGTTCGCCGAGCAGGTTCGGCGGCAGCGAACCACCTCCGGCGGCGGCAGCAGCGATGGTGCTGACCAGGCGTTCCTCGGTGGCCGCGGTGAGGTGCACGACGGCGACCACCCGGCATTCGACGACGCTCATCAGGTGGGCCCGCTCCAGTTCGCGCGTCACCAGGACCGCGGGAGCGGTGGAACCGGCCGCCGTCCGCCGCATGCGGGCCACCACGTCGGAGGTGACCCGGTCGGTCGCGAACACCCACACGTCCACGTCCGACGGCTGGTCGGTGGACCCGACGAACACGTCGAGGCTGCTCACCAGCGTCTCGGTGAGGCCGACCAGCGTGATCGGATCGGGGGCCCACACCGCCACGCGCGTTCGCTGCCCGCTCTCCCCCGCGGTCCTGGTCCCCGCAGCGTGGGGCTTCGCCTCGACCTCGGTCGCCATGATCACCCTCCGAACGCCCTCGGCCGCGGTGGTGGCGGCGGACCGGTGCGGCCCGACCCGCCGTTCCACGGCGTCGCGTGCTTGCTCCGCAATTCTGCGGCGGCGCCGCGGGCCGGCGGGGTGGTCCGGGGCCGGGTACGGGAATCCCCTCGGCTGCGCTGGTCCGGATGGCCGAGGCCGCACCACCGGTTCCTGCTGCTCGACCGTCCTGGGTGGACTCTTCGGTCGGCGCGGACGTTCCCGCCCCCGCGTTCGAGGGGTTCCCGGCCGGTCCGCGGCACCCCGCCTGCCGGATCGAGCGGAGCAGGGCGCCGCCGCTCGCCCGACTAGCCGGCGGGGGCTTCCACGGCGGGGAACCGCAGCCCGATCAGCTCTTCGGAGGTCGTCCAGATGCGCCGTGCCTCGTCGGTGCTGCGCAGGCCGGGGTACGGCTCCTGCTCGGCGGGCGGACCGGAGAAGTGGCGGAAACCGCTGGGTCCGTAGAACCGGCCGCCCTCCGCGCCGGGTGCCGTGGCGGCGTGCAGCGCGGGCAGCGCGGGCAGCGACGCCGTGTCCACCGTCCCGAACAGGACGCCGCGCGCGGACAGGGCGCGGATGAACCGCGCCTTCGCGGTGTCCCGGCCGCGGCCGACCTCGGGCCGGGCGGCGAGGAGGTTCGTGGGTGACACCCCCGGGTGGCAGAGGTTGCTGGTGATGCCCCAACCGCCCTCCCGGCTGCGCCGGTCGAGTTCCAGGCCGAACAGGCCGAGCGCGATCTTCGACTGGCTGTAGGCCCGGTTCCCGCGGTAGTTCCGCTCCCACTGGAGGTCGTCCCAGTTGATGCCGTGCCGCCCGGCGGCGACGCTGAGCTGCGAGGTGACCCGGGCACGGCCCGCGCGCAGCAGCGGCAGCAATCCGGCGACGAGCGCGACGTGCCCGAGGTGGTTGGTGCCGAACTGGAGCTCGAAGCCGTCCTCGGTGGTGCGCCGCTCGGGCGGGGTCATCACCCCGGCGTTGTTCACCAGGACGTGGATCGGCCGCCCTTCCCCGGCGAGCCGGTCCGCGAGCGCGGCGATGGACGCGAGCGAGGACAGGTCGAGCTCGCGCAGCGACACCTCGGCCCCGGGATGCCGGTGGCGGATCTTCGCGATCGCGGCATCGCCCTTGCGCGGGTTGCGGACCGGCAGCACGACTTCCGCGCCGGCGCCGGCGAGCCGGGTCGCCAGCCCCAGTCCGACGCCGTCGCTCGCTCCGGTGACCACCGCGAGCCTGCCGGTGAGGTCGGGGGCCGGGATGTCCGGGGTGGTCGCCATGTTCGTGCCTCCTGCTGGTCCACGGTATCCTGACACCTGTCAGACACTACCTGACAGGTGTCAGGATTCCACTGCGGAGCGAAAGCGGGGAGGACGAGCGCATGGCGACCGACGAACCGACCGGCGCGGCACGGCGGCCGGGACGGCCCGGGCCGGGCTCGCGGCCGGCACCGGACGAGGCCGAGGTCCTCCGGCGAGGCGTGGAGGCGTTCGCCGACCTCGGCTACGAGCGCGCCTCGGCGCGGGAACTCGCGCGACGCCTCGGCGTCAGCCACAACTTCATCAACGACCGCTACGGGTCCAAGTCCCGCTTCTGGCGGGCCGCGGTCGATTCCGTCCTCGAAGCCGACCAGCGGGAACGCGAGCGGCTGGCCGGGGCCGGATTGGACGATGCCGAGCTGGTCCGCGCCGTGATCCACCACTTCTACCGGTCCGCCGTCGAAGTGCCGCTGTTCGGGCGGTTGCTCGCCGACGAGTTCGGCCGGGAGTCCGAGCGCCTGGACCACCTGCACGAGAAGTACGTCGCGCCGACGCTGCGCCCGCTGCTCCCGGCGGTCGAACGACTCATGGCTGCGGGACGCCTGCCCCTGGTGCCGGTCGACGTGCTCTTCTTCGCCGTGATCAGCCCGGTCGCCGGGCTGGTGCAGCTGCCGCTGGCGCACCGGCGCGGCCGAGCCGAGCCGGTGACCCGGGACGGCCAGTTGCGCACCGCCCGCCAGCTCGCCGACCTGATCGCGGACGGCCTCCTCGGGCGGCACCCGGAGTCCTGAGCGGACCGAGCGGCACCGCGCGCCGGTCGCGCGCGGTGCCGGTGGCGGTCAGGCCGCGCCGGGCAGCGCGCAGTCCGGGCGGGAGAGATCGATGCCCGATCCGGGCGTGAGGCACGCGGGGATCGCCGCCGTCTGCTGCGCGTAGCGCCGCTGCGGGTGGACGGTGACCACGCCTTCCTCGTCCACCTCGCACGGGTTGTCCGCGGTGCAGACCTCGCCCGAGGTGTTGCTGGAGTTGTGGATCCCGACGACGGCACCGGTGGCCGGGTCGAGCAGCGGCGAACCGGAACCGCCCGCGTCGGGCAGGCAGTCCTCGGTGTACCGGATCGCCTGCCGCTGGGAGTAGCCCTCCTCGCGCAGCTCCGGCACGATGCCCGCGACGGCGCAGCTCCAGGTGTCCTGCAATCCGCCCGAGACGACGTCGATCGCGTCGGCCTGCCGCGGGGCCCGGGCGGAGAGCTCGAAGACCTTGACGCCCTCGTCCGCGAGCTGCGCGTAGGTCTTGTCCAACCGGTACAGCGCGACGTCGGTGCCGGTCATGGTGGCGTACACCAGGTCGGTGGTCTTCGCGGTCGTCACCGGCCCGTCGGTGCCGAGGACGCCGACCATCTGCTCCTCGGGGCGTTCGACGACCACGTCGCCGGGCGCGGGACGTGCGCCGCTGGTGCAGTGCCCGTTGGTGAGCACCAGCGCCGGGTCCTGCGGCCTGGTCGCGCCGGTGCGGACGATGGAGGCGGAGCAGTCGCCGACGACCGCCGCCCCTTCCAGGGTGGGGTTGCGGTCGGCGGTCATGGACTCGATCCAGGACCGCATCGCCGCCACGTCCGTGTAGACGACGGGCTGCCCCTTCCCGTTGCTGCCGTGCACGGCACCGGCCAGCGCCCAGCCATCGCCGTCCTCGACGAGCGCGGGCCCGCCGGAATCCATGTTGGTCGCGGCGGTGCTGCCGTCGCGGGCCCCGACGCAGATCTCGTCCGCGCCGATCCCGGACCGTTCGCAGGCGTCGGCGGGCTGCACCTCGGTGTCGGCTTCCCGCAGGTGCGCGGGGAAGCACTCCGGGGCGTTCTCGTCGCAGGTCACCCCCCAGCCCATGATCCGGGTGGGCGTCCCGGCGGGCGGTGTCCGCGCCGCGATCGGGATCGGGGCGCCCTTCGCCGGGGTCCGCAACCGCAGCAGGGCGATGTCGTTGCCCTGCTGCCCGCTGGGGTGGGCGATGAACTCGTCGACGTCGATCAGCTCACCGCCCGAGGCGGGGTCGACCGACCCGAGCCGGACCCGCCAGTCCACCGGATGTCCCGTGGTGGCCTGGTCGTCGGTCCGCGCGCAGTGCGCGGCGGTGACCACCCACTCCGGCGAGATCAGCGTGACCCCGCAGACGTGACCGTCCGGCCGGGGTGATTCGGGCCGCTGGAGCGACCCCGTGAACGGGTAGGCGTTCGGCGACTCCTCGCCACCGGTGATGGCTGTCGCGGCGGGTGCGGTCAACACCGCCACGGCCAGCGCGACGCCGGTCGCGGCTGCGGCACGGACGCGCATGGGTGGAACTCCTTCGCTTGTGCGGAACCGACGAGGACCACGGTTCCGCCGCGATGTCCGCGCTCCGACCCCGGAACGTCACGAGCGTGGAACAAGATCCGTCGCGGCCGGGGCCGCACGGGCGTTTCCCCGCCACGAAGGCGGCCGGTCAGCCGAGGGTGCCGACGTTGCGCAGGTAGCAGTTCCCGCACATGGACTCGTAGCCGACTTCGCCGTCGATGGCGACCTGGCTGCCGTCCCGGGTGAACTCGCCGTCGAGGGTGCGCGCGTTGAACGTGGCCTTGCGCCCGCAGCGGCAGACGGTCTTGAGCTCCTCGATGGAGTGCGCCAGTTCCATCAACCGGAGGCTGCCCGGGAAGCCGCGGGTGCGGAAGTCGCTGCGCAGCCCGTAGGCGATGACCGGGATCCCGTCGAGCACGGCGAGCCGGAACAGGTCCTCCACCTGGGGCCCGGTGAGGAACTGGGCTTCGTCGACGAGGACGCAGTCCGGTGCGCCCCCGGCGAGCACCGCGTCCCGCAGCAGGTCGTCCTCGCCGGGCACCACGTCGACCTCGCGGGTCACCATGATCCGGGACAGCACCACCGGGCTCTTGGTGTCGAGCTTCGGCTTCACCACGACGACGCGCTGCCCGCGCTCCTGGTAGTTGTGGGCCACCTGGATCAGCGCCGTCGACTTGCCCGAGTTCATCGCGCCGTACCGGAAGTAGAGCTTCGCCACGACCGGGAAGCTAACCACAGCCCCACCGGCCGAGGTCGCGGCACCGGCCGGACGCGTCCCCCATCAGGCGCCCAGGAACGCGGTCACCGCCGCGATCGAGGAACCCACAGCTCGCCGCAACGCCGCACGCGGCTGGCAACGCAGGAGAATCCGCTCGCACGTGAGGGGAGGATCGCACGCCGCTCTCGGCGACCTCCAGACCGTTCAGCGAACCCCTCAGCGGCAGGGTCTGGCGCTGAGGCTGAGGGGCGCGAAGAAAGGGGTGGTCACCCGGTTAGCCACCCGATGCGGAAACAGGCCCGGCACTCAGCTGAGCACCGGACCTGCTACCTGCGATTCCAGGGTGGAGGTTGCGGGAGCTTACTCGAACACAAAACCGCTGGTCAGTGAGCAGACCAGGAACGCTCCACAACGTCAGGAGCCAACGAAAAGCGACCACCGCACCGTGGGGGTCCGCGGGGGGGCGGCCCCCCCGCTAAAAACCCCGAAACCAAAAAGCGCCCCCGCAACCCGCGCGCGCGCCCCCCAATTGGGGGGGGGGGACGGGTTTGGACA
>NZ_JAIUKB010000102.1:0-23328 GCF_020176785.1 Saccharopolyspora sp. 6V
GGCCTTTTCGGGTGTGGTGGGGGTTTTTTAAAAAAAAAAAAACCCGGTGGTTCTGTCCACCCCCATCAACCCCCCAAAACGCCCCCAAAAAAAAAAAACCCCCCCCCCCCCCGGGGGGGGCCGGGGGGGGCGCGCCCCCCGCGATAAACACGCGGAACGCAAAAGGCTCGCGCTCTCCGCGAGCGCGAGCCTCCTATTGCGTGGAGCTGACGGGATTCGAACCCGTGACCCCTTGACTGCCAGTCAAGTGCGCTACCAACTGCGCCACAGCCCCTGATTCACTTGTGCGGCTCCCGATTCCGGTGGTCCGGCCCCGTTCGCCTCGTGCCTGCATACAGTACAACAGGCCCGCGAAGCCCCCGCGAAGGGGGTCCCCCTCGATCTTCGAGAGGCGGTCGCGGGACTGTGCGCTGCGCCGACGGTTCACCCGGCGCGGCCGTGCTCGGTGGGCAGGCCCCGGGTGTTGGCGGCCTTGACGAACGCGGACCGCGGGTCGTGGAGTTCGCCGAGGGCGACGGTCTGCCGCCGCAGCGGGATCTCCAGCAGCCAGTCGCCGAGGATGCGGGCCTTCAGCCGCAGCGTCGGCAGCTTCGCCAGGTGGTAGGCGCGGTGCAGCAACCACGCGGGCAGGCCCTTGAGCTTGATGCCGTACACCTCGGCGGCGCCTTGGAACAGGCCGAGCCCGGCGACGGATCCGGCGTAGCGGTGCCGGTACTCCTGCTGCTCGTGGCCGCGCAGCAGCGCGACGACGTTGTCGGCGAGCACCCGCGCCTGGCGCACCGCGTGCTGGGCGGACGGCCCGCACAGCGCGTCGGCCTTGTCACTGGTCAGGTCGGGGACGGCGGCGCAGTCGCCGGCGGCGAACACGTCCTGGGTGCCGCGGACCTGCAGCTTCGCGGTGCACTCCACCCGGCCCTTGCCGTCGCGGGGCAGGTCGGAGTCCTCCAGCATCGGGTGCGGTTTGACCCCGGCGGTCCAGGCGATCGTGTCCGCGTCGAACTCGTCGCCGTCGGAGAGCACCACGTGCCCGTCGGTGAGGGTCTTCGCGGTGGTGTCGGTCTTCACCTCGATGCGGCGTTCCTCCAGGCGGCGGCGGGTGTACTCGCCCATCGGCGCGCTGACCTCGGGCATGATGCGGCCGGTCGCCTCCACCATGATCCAGCGCATGTCGCCGGGTTCGAGGGTGCGGTAGGCGCGGATCGCCTCCCGGGCCATGCTCTCCAGCTCGGCGATCGCCTCGATGCCCGCGTAGCCGCCGCCGATGAACAGGAACGTCAGCAACCGCCGCCGCAGCTCCGGATCGGAGGTGCTGGCGGCGATGTCCAGCCGGGACAGCACGTGGTTGCGCAGGTAGATGGCCTCGCCGATGGTCTTGAAGCCCACGCCCCGCTCGGACAGGCCCGGGATGGGCAGCGCCCGCGACACCGAACCGGGCACGACGACGAGCACGTCGTAGGTGAGGTGCTCCTCGGTGCCGTCGGCGAGCGTGGCGGTCAGCTCGCGGCTGCGGTGGTCGATGCAGGTGACCTGGGCGGTGAGGACCTCGCTGCGCCGCAACGCCTGCCGCAGCGGCACCACCACGTGCCGCGGTTCGACGGATCCGGCGGCCGCCTCCGGCAAGAACGGCTGGTAGGTCATGTGCGACTGCGGGTCGATGACGGTGATCCGCGCTTCGCCGGGTTCCAGCCGCTTCTGCAGCCGCAGCGCCACGGTCAGGCCCACGTGGCCGCCGCCGACGATGACGATCCGCGGCTTCCGGCCCGGCGAGCCCGGGACGGGCCGGTGGTCGCGGGACGGGTCCGTCTGGTCCGTTTCAGCTGCCATGAACCGGGTCTCCTCTCGCGCCCGCGCGGGTCCGCCGCGGATCCACCTGGCGGTCGGGATGCCTGCGCAGGTACTCCTGTTCCAGTTCGAACGACCGCGCGGTGTGCTCGCGCAGCGCGTCCGGCGCTCCGTGCAGGAACGTCTCGTTGCGGGTGCGGTGCAGCCGTTCCAGCTCGCGCAGCAGGTCCGGCTCGGCGAGCTCGTCGGCGGGCACTCCGGTGGGGGTCATGTCGGCCTCCGCCGGTCACGCCGCGGCGCGCGGCTTCGGCACCCGCTTCGCCAGCAGGTCCTGCCGTTCCCGTTCGCTGAGCCCGCCCCAGACGCCGTACGGCTCCTGCACGGCCAGTGCGTGCTCGCGGCAGGACAGCATCACCGGGCAGCGGTGGCAGATCTGCTTCGCCTGCTCCTCCCGGTTGCTGCGGGCGCTGCCGCGCTCGTTCTCCGGGTGGAAGAACGTGCTGGTGCTCAGGTCCCGGCAGGCGGCTTGCAGCTGCCACTCCCAGGTCTCGGCCACCGGTTTGGGCAGCCGCATGGTCGCCGTCATCGTGATCACCACCTCGCCGCGGGACGGCACTGCGTTCGCCAGCGCCACAGACGTCATACCCACGGCCCCCGCGGCGGACACATGCGCCCGGCACCACCCGGGCCACATCCGCACCAGGCGTCAGTCGAGCAGCTCGTCCACCCGCCGCGCGTAGGCGGTCACCGGGTAGACGGCTTCGAACCCGCACTCGTCGGCGAAGCGCTCAGCCGCTCCCCCTTCGTCGCCGTGCGCGGCGACGAGCCGCGCCCCGCGCGCCCGCACCTCGTCGACGACCTCCGCGACCAGGGACGAACCGATGCCGCGCCGCCTGCGCCCCGGCCGCACCACGACCTGCTCGACGAGGCCGACGCCGCGTTCCGCGAAGCCCTGGGCGAATCCGGCGATGCGGTCGGTTTCCGGGTCGTCGACGACGCGCAGCACGCAGCGGGGGTCGTCGCCGCGGTGCGCGAGGGTCCGCACCAGCCGCCGTTCCCCGTCGTCGGACAGGCCGGCGTCGTCGCCGATGAGCTCGGCGATGCCGCGCAGGTCGTCGTCGGTGGCGGGCCGGACGTCCCGGCTGGGCGTCTTGTCCTCGCGGTGCAGCAGCGCCATCTGCTCCTCGACGGCGCGCCAGCCGGAGTCGTCGGCGATGCCCTCGATCTCGGCGACCGTGGTCGGCGAGGCGTACACGATCGCTTCGGGCCGCCCGGCGTCCGCGAAGGACCGCTCCAAGGTGAGCAGCGTCGTGGCGACCTCGGCGAGCGTGCCCCACAGGCCGACGGCGTGGTTGCCCGCGGGCAGCGGGTCGTCCTGGTTGAGCACCACGGTGGCGGCTCCGACGCGGCCGATGCGGCCGTAGCGGATGGCGCCGGAGACGAGGCGGGCGGTTTCGACGAGCCCGGCGAGCTCCCGCGCCTGTCGCGGGTCGAGCAGGGCTTCGTCGTCCGGATCGTGCAGCGGGTCCACACGTCCATTGTGGAGGTGGTGACGCCCGGTTTCGCACCGCCCTGCGACATTGAGGTGATCCCGCTTCGCAGGTCTCGTTTTCCGCGCGGAAGACCGTAATGTCGGTAGAGCACCTGCGTGCGAACCGGGGAGTCTCCGTGACAGGGACCTACGATCACCACCGCGAGCGGCTGCGGCGCGAGGCCGACGAGCAACTGCGCGCCCGACCCCCGTTGCCGAGCTGGCAGAAGCGGGTCGTGGAGCGGTTCGCGGTGGAACGCGGTTCCGGCTGGTACACGTTGCTGAACCAGTTCGCCCCGCACACCCCGGACAACCGGCCGGACGCGGTGCTGGTCGGGCCGGGCGGGGTGCTGGTGGTGCTGCTGTGCGAGCACGAACCGCCGGTGGCGGCGGCGCGGGCCGCGTTCGTGTGGACCGCGGAGCTGCTCGCGGGCCTGGCCACGCCGCACGGGCTGCTCACCGAAGCGGTCGTGCGCACCGTGGTGGTGTTCCCGGAGGGCGGGCGCGCCACGGCCGAGGACGGCGAGCACGTGGTGGTCGCGGAGTCCGAGCTGGACCGGGTGCTGGTGTGCGCGGAACCGGTCCTGGACGGGGCGGATGCGCTGGCGGCGGCCCGGCAGCTGGACAACGGCACGTTCGACCTGACGCCGATCGCCTGGAACCCGCAGCGGATCCCGCGGCCGCGCGGCGCGGGCCAGGTCGGGGCCTCGGACCGCTCCTCCGGCCTGTTCGAGGTGCGGCGGCTGCGGGACGAGCAGGCCGAGCGGGCCCCGCACGTCGCGGTGCCGGACTGGCGCCTGTTCCTGGACGACGCGCAGCTCGGCGCGGTGCGCAGGCAGTACGGCGGCCCGGCGCGGATCTCCGGCCCGGCGGGCACCGGCAAGTCGACGCTGGCGCTGCACCGGCTGGCGCACCTGGCGCGGCGCGGCCCGGGGCGGCTGCTGTTCACCTCGCACCTGGAGTCGCTGCCGGAGCTGGCGCGGGAGCAGTTCCGCGCGCTGGCCCCGCAGGTCGCGCACCGGGTGGAGTTCCGGAACCTGCACGAGTGGGCCGCGGAACTGCTCGCCGAACGCGGCCGGGACACGGTGGTCGACGAGCATCGGGTGGACGCGGCGTTCACCGCGGTGTGGGAGCGGTCCGGGCGGTCCGGGCCGCTCGCCGCCGCACGACCATCGAGGCACTACTGGAAGGACGAGATCGACCGGGTGATCAAGGGCCGCGGGCTGGGCACCTTGGAGTCGTACCGATCGGCGACGCGGCGCGGGCGCGGCGGTCAGCTCAGCCCCGCGTTCCGCGCGCACGTCTGGGAGTTCTACTGCGAGTACGAGCGGGAACTGTGCGAGCGCGGCATCTACGACCGCAACGACGTGCTGATCCGCGCGCTCGACGAGCTCGGCCGCACCCCGCTGGGCCGGGTGTACTCGGGGGTCGCGGTCGACGAGGTGCAGGACCTGACCCTGGTCGGGCTGCGGCTGGTGCACGCGGTCAGCGGGGACGGGCCGAACCGGTTGCTGCTGGTCGGGGACGGGCAGCAGCAGGTGTTCGCGGGCGGCTGGCGGCTGTCCGAGGCGGGGATCTCGTTGCGCGGCCGCAGCGAGGTGCTGCGGCGCAACTACCGGAACCGGGCGGCGATCGTGGAGGCCGCGGGCGAGCTGGACGCGGTGAACCGGTTCGACGACATCGACGGGGCCCCGGCGGTCACGTTGCGCTCCTCGCTGCCGGTGCTCAGCGGCGGTGAAGTGGTGCGCTGGAACGGGGTCGCGCAGCGGGACGCGGTGCTGGCGGCGCTGCGCGGGCTCGACGCGGGTGCGGGCACCGCGGTGCTGACCCGCTCCCGCACGGCCGCGGAGGAGTGGACCGAGGTGCTGCGCCGCGGTGGTGTCCCGGCACGGCGGCTGGCGCCGTGGTCGCCGGAGCCGGCGGCGGTGCTGGTGGGAACTCTGCTGGAGGCGAAGGGCTTCGAGTTCCGGGCGGTGTTCCTGCCGGACGAGCGCAGGCCGATGGGCTTCTACCGCGACGAGCTGGAGGCGCTGCAACGCCAGCTCCTGGTCGCCACCACCCGGGCCCGCGATTACCTCTGGATCGGAGCCCTGGAGGAATCCGACGAGTGACGACCCGCGGCGCCCCGTCCGCACGGTCCTGTCAGCGGCGGAGCCGCTGAGCAGCGACCACGCATGCACCCGGCACCGCAGCGCGGAGAGCGCTGAGGTTCCGCCACCCGACCCCTTCTCAGAAGGAGCCGACGGGCCGTTCACCCGAGCAGGTCGCGGAGTTGGGTCCTGGTGCTGACGCCGAGCTTCGGGAACGAGCGGTACAGGTGCGACCCGACGGTGCGGGGGGACAGGTACAGCCGGTCGCCGATCTCCCGGTTGGTGAGGCCGCGGGCGGCGAGCCGGATGATCTGCTGCTGCTGCGGGCTGAGCCCGGCGAGCACGTCCGGGGCGGGTGCGGCGGGTTCGGCGCCGCCGGAGGCGCGGAGTTCCGCTTCGGCGCGGGCGATCCACGGTTCGGCGCCGAGCCTGCGGAAGGTGTCGAGCGCTTCGGCGAGCGGCGCGCGGGCTTCGCTGATGCGGCGGGCCCGGCGCAGCCACGCGGCCTGGTCGAGCAGCGCGCGGGCCCGCTCGAACGGCCACCGGCCGGTGCGGGGGTCGGCGAGCGCCGCCGCGTAGTGCGGTTCGGGGTCGGTGGCGAGCTGCGCGCGGGCGTGCTCCAGCAGCGCCCGCTGCCGCGGGGACGCGCCGCCGCCGAGCCTGCGTTCCGCGGAGTCCACGACGTGCTCGGCGTCGTGCCCGGAGCCGAGGCGGTTCGCGGCGGCGGCCAGGTCGGGCAGGGCTGCGATGGACTGGTGGTAGTGCTCGAACCCGCCGTCCGCGGTGAAGGCGCGGCGCAGTTGCGCGTAGGCGGTGGCGTGGTCGCCATCGGCCGCGGCGACGAGGCCGAGCACGTAGCGGGCGCGGACGGCCACCATCCGGCTCATCGACGGGTCCACCGTGGACAGTGCTTCGGCGGCGAGTTCCCGCGCCCGGGCGGTGTCCCCGCGCAGCGCGAGCACCGCGGCGTCCATGGTGCGGGAGCCGGCGACGACGTGCGGGAGTTCGGCGCGGGCCCCGTTGTGCACCGAGTCGGCGGCGATGGCGCGCGCCTGCGTCCAGTGCCCGGCCTCGAACAGCGCCCACCCGTGGGCGCAGCCGAGCCCTTCGGGCAGCGGCCCGCGGACCCGCCACTGGTCGAAGGCCTGCTCGAACAGCCGCAGCGCGATCGGCGCCTCGTCGAGCAGCCAGGCGATGGTGGCGACGGCGATGGCCCGCCCGGGCCCGGAGTCGGCGTCGGCGAGCGCGGGCAGCCGCGGCAGCACGTCCTCCCGGCTGCCGATCGGGTCGGCGACGGCCCGCACCCACGCTTCGGTGACCGGGTCGTGCGGCCCGTCGATCTCGGGGAGGGCGGCGATGACCTCGTCGCCGCGGCCGGGTTCCGCCCAGTAGTAGGCGACGACGGCGGCGGTGCCGAGCGCGTCGAGCGCGGTCGCCGGGTCGCGGTGCGCGAGGTCGGTGGCGGTGCGGGTGAGCTGGGCGAACGCGGCGGCGTGCCGGTGGCTGACGGTGAGGGCCTGCCCGGCGCGCAGCGCGGCGACGGCGAGCAGCCCGGGGTCGTCGGTGCGGTCCACGACGCGGGCGGCGAGGTCTTCGACCCAGCCGGAGCGGGCGGTGAACAGCGCGGAGTTCGCGGCGAGCACCAGCCGCCGGGCCTGGTCGGCGCGGTCGGGGCTGAGTTCGGCGGCGCGTTCCAGCGCGGTGGCGGCGGCCGCGTAGCCACCGCGCCGCCGGGCCCGTTCGGCGGTGTCCTCCAGGCGGGCGGCGACGTCCTCGTCGGGTCCGGTCGCGGCGGCGGCGAGGTGCCAGGCGTGCCGGTCCGGTTCGGCGCGGGTGGCGTCGGCGAGGACGAGGTGGGCGCGGCGGCGCTGCTCGAACGGCGCCGAGTGGTACAGGGCGGAGCGCACCAGCGGGTGCCGGAACCGGAACCGGGTGCCGTCCCAGCGCACCAGCCCGACGCGTTCGGCCGGGGCCCACCCGTCACCGGGCGCGTGCACCGGGTCGGGCGTGTCGGCGGCGGCGAGTTCCAGCAGGAGTTCCCTGGTGCGCTCGGGCAGTTCCTGCGCCCGCGCCGCGAAGATCTTCTCCAGCCGTTCGGTGGTGGCCAGCGGCCCGGGTCCGGTCTCCTGCGGGACGGCGGCGAGTTCGACGAGCGCGAGCGGGTTGCCCCCCGCTTCGGCGAGGACCCGCATCCGCCGCGCGCCTGCCGGGGGCTGCGGCAGCGCGTTGAGGACGCGGTTCGCGTCGAGTTCGCCGAGCGGTTCGAGGCGCAGCGTCGGCAGCCCGTCCATGCCGGGCAGCGGTTCGTCCTCGCGGGCGCCGATGAGCAGGCTCAGCGGTTCGGTCCCGATGCGGCGGGCGAGGAACGCGAGCAGGTCGAGGCTGGCCCGGTCGAGCCAGTGCGCGTCGTCGACGACGAGCGGGCCGCCGTGCTCGGCGAGCAGTTCCAGCGCGGCGAGGCCCAGCCGCAGCACGTCGGGTTCGTCGTCGCCGCGGTCCATGCCGAACGCGCAGCGCAGCCGAGCGGTCTCCGGCCGGTCCGGGGCGCGGCGCAGCAGCGGCGCGAGCAGCCGGTGCAGCCCGGCGAAGGCCAGGTTCGCTTCGCTCTCGCTGCCCGCGATCCGCAGCGCGCCCGGTCCGGCGACGGCGTCGAGCAGCGTGGTCTTGCCCATGCCGGGGTCGCCGGTGACGACCAGCACGTGCCCGGTGCCGTGCGCGGTCCGGCGCAGCTGCGCGAGCTCCCGCTCCCGGCCGATGATCTCCTGCATCCGCGGCCTCCCGGCCTCCGACTCTAGCCCCGCCCCGGCAGGTGCAGTCACGTGACGGATACCCCGCGACCTGGTGCGCGGCGCATGGTCGACGGCATGGAGAGCATCATGCTGGGAGACGTCGAAGTCACGCGCGTGCTGGAGATCAACGGCCGCGCGATGGGCATGGACGAGTTCTTCCCCGACATCCCGACCGAGGTGTTCGAGGCCGAGCGGGATCTGCTGGATCCGGACTTCTGGTCGCCCGCCGACAACGGTTTCATGGCCGCGGTGCAGACCTGGGTGCTGCGCAGCGCGGGCCGCACGGTCCTGGTGGACACCGGGGTCGGCAACCACAAGGAACGGCCGTACTCGCCGCACTGGCGGCACTTGAACACCGGCTACCTGGACGCCCTGCTCCGCGCCGGGGTGCGGCCGGAGGACGTCGACATCGTGATCAACACGCACCTGCACGTGGACCACGTCGGGTGGAACACGCGGCTGGTGGAGCGGGACTGGGTGCCGACGTTCCCGAACGCCACCTACCTGCTGCCGCGGGTGGACTTCGAGTTCTGGAACCCGCTGGGCGAGCACCGGCCGAAGAGCGCGCGCAGCCACCAGAACGTGTTCGAGGACAGCGTGGCGCCGGTGCACCGGGCGGGGTTGGCGGAGCTGTGGGAGGGCGAGCGGGTCATCGACGAGAACCTGCGGCTGCTGCCCGCGCCGGGCCACACCCCGGGTTCGTCGGTGCTGCACCTGGAGTCGGGTTCGGACCGGGCGGTGTTCATCGGCGACCTGCTGCACACCCCGGTGCAGCTGCTGGACCCGTCGCACAACTGCGGTTTCGACGAGGACCCGGCGGCGGCGCGCGCGTCCCGGCGGCGGCTGCTGGAGTTCGCGGCGGACCGCACCGCGCTGGTGGTGCCCGCGCACTTCGGCGGGCACGGCGCGGCCGAGGTCAGCCGGGACGGGGACCGCTTCGCGATCGACGCCTGGGCGGCGCTCGAGCGGCCGCGCTGGACGAACCGGTGAGCGCCGTGGTGCGCACCGGCGCGGGCCGGGTGCGGGGTGCGCGGACGGCGGAGGGCCTGGTGTTCCGCGGCATTCCGTACGCGGCGGCCCCGGTGGGTCCGGCCCGGTTCGCGGCACCGAAGCCCGCGCCCGGCTGGGACGGGGTGCGGGACGCGACCGCGGCGGGGCCGACGGCGCCGTCGCCGCACCGGGACTTCGGCGGGCTGGACATGGGTCCGTTCTTCGGCCCGGGCTGGGTGCGCGGCGACGACTACCTGTCGGTGGACGTGTGGACGCCGGACGCGGCGACGGGCGGGCTGCCGGTGCTGGTGTTCGTGCACGGCGGCGGTTTCGTGTCGGGCGCGGCGCAGGCGTCGCTGTACGACGGGATCGGGTTCTCCCGGGACGGCGTGGTGCTGGTGTCGGTGGACTACCGGATCGGGGCGCCGGGCTGGTTGTCGCTGCCGGGAGCGCCGGACAACCGGGGACTGCTGGACGTGCTGGCGGCGCTGCGCTGGGTGCGGGCGGAGATCGGCGCGTTCGGCGGCGATCCGGACAACGTCACGGTGGCCGGCCAGTCGGCCGGGGCGACCGTGGTGGGCGCGGTGCTGGCGGAACCGGCGGCGCGGGGCCTGTTCCGGCGGGCGGTGGTGCAGAGCGGCAACGGGCTCGGCGCGTTCGTGCCCGCGCAGGCGGAGCTGGTCGCGAACCGGCTGGCCGGGGTGCTGGGCGTGCCGCTCGCCGAGGTGCCGGAGGTGCCGGACGAGCGGCTGGTCGACGCGGTCTCCCGGTTGGGCAAGCCGGATCTGCGGGTACCGGGGCACCACGATCCGCTGCTGCGGTTGACGCCGCTCGGCGTGGTGCTGGAGCGGCAGCCCGCGGTGTCGGTGGCGGCCGGGGACGGCGCCGAGGTGGAGCTGCTGATCGGGAACAACACCGAGGAGGGCAACCTGTACCTGTCCGCCGCCGAGCTCGATTCGTCCACTGTGGAGGACGCGCGTTCGGTTGCGGCGCAAGCACATCCGGAGCCGGACCGGCTTGTCGAGGCGTACCGGCGGCAGCGCCCGGCGGCCTCCGGTGGCGAGTTGCGGTCGGCGGTGCTCGGCGACGCGTTGTTCGGGGCGGGCACCCGGGCGCTCGCCGACGCGCACGCGGGGCGCGGGCTGCCGACGTTCCGCTACGAGTTCGCGTGGCGGTCGACGGCGCTGGGCGGGCGGCTCGGCGCGGCGCACGGGGTGGAGCTGCCGTTCGTGTTCGACTCGGCGGACGGCCCGCGGCTGCGCGGGGACGGCGCCCTGCTGGGCGACGGCGCTCCGCCGGAGCTGGTGCGGGAGGTGCACTCGGCGTGGGTCCGGTTCGCCGCCACCGGCGATCCGGGCTGGGAGCGCCACACCGCACCGCAACGCCGCGTCCGCCGCTTCGCGACCCCGTCGACCACCGTCACCGACCCCCGCCCCCTGGAGCGGGAGGCGTGGTGACGCCCGGGTGAACGGCCCGCTCCTCGGGCGACCGGGCCGTCCACCCGGGAGGTCACCCGTCCGCTGCGAGGGACAGCGCGGCGCTGGGGCAGATCTGCACGGCGGTCCGCACCTGCTCCACCCGCTCCCCGTCCACGTCGTCGGCGAGCAGCACCACCAGGCCGTCGTCGTCCTGGTCGAACACGTCCGGTTCGGTCAGCACGCACTGCCCCGCCCCGATGCAGCGCCCGGTGTCCGCGTTGATCCGCACGCCGGCCCCCGTCACCAGGTGACCGGCAGCGAGTACACGCCGTAGATCACGGCGTCGTCCTTGAACGGCAGCTCGGCGCGAGGTCCCGCGAGCGCGAGCGTCGGGATCCGGCGGAACAGGGTGTCGAACACGATCTGCAGCTCCAGCCGGGCGAGGTTCTGCCCGAGGCACTGGTGCGGTCCGTAGCCGAAGGCGACGTGGTGGCGGGCGCCGCGGCCGATGTCGAACTCGTCCGGCTCGGGGAAGGCGCCGGGATCGTGGTTCGCGGTGTGGCCGAGGGCGATGACCCCGTCGCCCTCGCGGATGAGCGTGCCGCCCACTTCGACGTCGGCGGTGGCGACCCGCGAGGTCACGGTCTCGACGATGGTGAGGTAGCGCAGCAGTTCCTCCACCATCCCGGGCGTGCGCTCCGGGTCCGCCTTGATCGCGGCGAGGTCGTCCGGGTTCTCCAGCAGCGTCAGCGTGCCCAGCGAGATCATGTTCGCGGTGGTCTCGTGCCCGGCGACGAGCAGCAGCGTGGCCATCGCGACGAGGTCTTCGACGTCCTCCTCGCCGTTGTCGCGCATCTTGACCAGCTGCCTGCCGAGCAGGTCGTCGCCGGGGTCCTCCCGCTTGGCGAGGATCAGGTCGTGCAGGTAGCCGCGGACGGCACCGGCGCTGCGCAGCCGCTCGTCCGCGGGGGTGTTGCGGCTGAGCATCGCGGTGGAGCAGCGCTGGAAGAAGTCGTGGTCGTCGTAGGGGACGCCGAGCAGTTCGCAGATCACCAGCGACGGCACCGGTAGCGCCAGCGAGGCCACCAGGTCGGCCGGGTGCGGTCCGGTCAGCAGCTCGTCGATGCAGTCGTCCACGATCCGCTGGATGCGCGGGCGCAGCGCCTGCATCCGCCGCACGGTGAACTCGCCGAGCACGGAGCGGCGCACCACGCCGTGCTCGGGTTCGTCGAGGGACAGCATGTTGGGCCGGAACTCGCTGATCGATTCCTGCTGGCCGGCGACGAAGAACGGGAACGCGGGGTTGCGCCGGTCGGAGCTGAACCTCGGGTCGGAGAGCACGAATCGGACGTCCTCGTGCCGGGTGAGCACCCACGCTTCGCCGCCGATCGGTGTCCGGACGCGGGAGATGGGATTGGTCTCGCGCAACCGCACGTACTCCTCGGGCGGCGCGTGCGGACACCGCCTCGCGACCGGGAAGTCCCGCACGGCTTGTTCGGTGGTGTCGGGCATGGGCGCTGCCTCCCAGGCGGAGATACGGAAGGAAATCTTCCGGTTATGGCTCCCACGGTACTGAAGCGGAAGATTTCCGTCCACCTCCGATCGGGCGGATGCGACAATGCGAGCCGTGACCACGGACTTCTCGGCTTCGACGGGCGAACCACCGCTGCGCGCCGACGCCCGCCGCAACCGGGACCAGATCATCGGCGCGGCCAAATCGCTGTTCACCTCGGACGGCCCCGAGGTGCCGATGGAGGAGATCGCGCGCAGCGCGGGCGTCGGCGTCGGCACCCTCTACCGGCGGTTCCCGGACCGCGAATCGCTGATCCGGGCGGTGGCCAGGGACAACTTCGCGAACACGCTCGCGCAGGCCGAAGCGGCGGCCGTGGAAGAACCCACCGGCTGGGACTCGCTGGTCCGGCTCCTCAAGAGCTCCGACGAGCTGCAGCTCAGCGTGCACCTCGGCATGTCCTCGCCGCGCGCCTGGGAGATCGTCAAGGCCGACGAGATCACCCAGCGGCTGCGGAACTCGCTGCTGGCCACGCTCGACTCGGTCGTCGCCACCGCGCAGGCCGAGGGGTCGCTGCGGGCCGACGTGGGCGCGGGCGACATCGCCGCGATCTTCGCGATGCTGCTGCGGCGTCCCGGGCCGGACCACCCCGACTCGCAACGCCTCGCCGAACGCGCCCTGCAGGTCATGCTCGACGGGCTCCGCACACCCGGACGCCCCGGCGCCGGGCTGCCCGGCGAACCGATCCCGGTGTCCGAGATCCCCCTCCTCAAGCGCGACAAGCGACCCGCCCGCGACGGGTGAGCCGCACCCGGGTGGAGACGGATCTCCACCCGGAATACGGTTCGCGCCCCACGACTCCGGCCGCCGGAATTCCTAACGTCATCGACGACACGAGGAACTCCGAACGGGGAGGTGCGGATCCGTGAGCGGTCCCATCGAAATCATCTTGATCGTCGCGCTGATCGGCTACGTGCTGGTCCGCCGGTTCACCGGAGAACCGGTCGAGGGCAAGCGGATGCTGCTGGTGCCCGCGGTCATCGCGGTGGTGGGCGCGGTGAACCTGCGGGAGGTGCCGCACTCGCCCGCCGCCATCGGGATGCTGGTGGCCACGGCCGTGATCAGCGTGGTGCTGGGGGTGCTGCGCGGGTTCAGCGTCCGCATCTACGAGCGGGACGGCCACGCGATGATGCGCTACACCTGGGTGACCGCGGTGCTGTGGGTGGTGAACATCGCCGTGAAGCTCGGCTCGGGGCTGCTCGCCGGAGCCGTGGGGCTGCACGCGGGCGGCGGCATCACGTTCAGCCTCGGGCTCACCGTGCTCGCCGAGGGCGTGGCGATCCTGGCCAAGGGCGTGCGCGGCACCGGGCGGATCCCGTGGTCGCGTGGTCGCGGCGACGCGGCACCGGTTCCCTCGCCGATGCTGGACTCGATGCAGCGCAAGGCGCGGGACGCGGGCGACCTGCGCGGGATGCGGAGCTTCGCCCCGGTGCTCGACGGCCTCCGCGACGCCGCCGCCGACCGGCGGAACGCGCACCCCGGTGCCCGGCGATGACGAGCCCCGGAGGAACATCGCGGCCGATGACCACGACCTCGCCCGGGCAGCGCGCGCTGCGGGCCACCGATCAGCTGCTGCGCCCCGTGGTCGTCGTCTTCCTCGCCGTGCTGCTGGTGGTCCAGCTGCGGGAGGCCCCGCCCGCCCACTTCACCGGCCTGGTCTGGGTGACGAGCGCGGTGACGGTCGTGGCGGCGTGCGCGGCGGCGGTGCCGTGGCGCGGCGGACCCGAGTGGGCCCGGGTGGCGCTGGTGGCGGTGTACGCGCTGGCGGGCGCGATGGTGTTCGCGCTCGCGCCCCGGACCGTCGGCGCCGCGTTCGTGTTCATCGCCTGCGCGACCGCCGGGGACAAGCTGAGCTCGCGCCGCGCCGCGCTCCTCGTCGCCGTGGCGAGCACGGTGGCCGCCGCCGCGGCCACCTGGACGCTGGAGTTCTGGTTCCAGGTGCCCGACGGCCCGCCGTGGTGGCTGGCGCTGATGGTGAGCCTGCCGCTGTACATCGGCATGGCCCGCCGCGAGCGGGTCAACGCCCGCGCCGCGTCGCTGCTGGCCGCCGAGCAGACCCGGCGCGCCATCGCCTCCGAAACGCGGGAAGCCGCCCTGGAGGAGCGCAGCCGGATCGCCCGGGAGATCCACGACGTGCTCGGCCACTCGCTGTCCGGCGTCGCCGTGCAGCTGGACATGGCCGACGCCCTGCACGCCGGCGGCCGCTCCGACGAGGCGAACGAGGCGGTGCGCCGGGCCAGGGCGCTGGCCGTCACCGGGCTCGGCGAGACCAAGCGGGCGGTGCACGCGCTGCGCGAAGGCGCGCTGCCGCTGGTGGACACGCTGACGCGGCTGGCGCAGGACGGTGCCGCCGAGCTCGCGGTGCGGGGTGACGCCGAGGACGTGCCGGTCGAGATCGGGCAGGCCGTCGTCCGCACCGCGCAGGAAACGCTCACCAACGCCCGGCGGCACGCCCCCGGATCCCGGGCGGAGCTGCTGCTGGAGTGCACCGAGGACTCCGTCCGGTTCACCGCCACCGACGGCGGCGCCACCGGGCCGGTCCCGGACGGCGACCAGGGCAGCGGCATGGGCCTGGTGGGGATGCGGGAACGCGCCGAGCTGCTCGGCGGCACGCTGCGGGCCGGACCGCGCACCCCGCCCGAGACCGGTTGGACCGTGCGGATGGAGCTGCCGCGATGAACCCGATCAGACTGCTCGTCGTCGACGACCAGGCCGCCGTGCGCGACGCGATGGCGGTGATGCTCGGCCTGGACCCCGGCATCGACGTGGTCGGCACCGCCGAGAACGGCGAACGCGCCCTCGCCGCCGCCGCGGAGCACGCCCCGGACGTGGTGCTGATGGACCTGCACATGCCGGTGCTGGGCGGGGTGGAGGCCACCGGGAAGCTGCGCGCGACTCGGCCCGGCGTGCCGGTGGTGGTGCTGACGACCTTCGAGGACGACGAGTCGATCCTCGCCGCGCTGCAGGCGGGCGCGCAGGGCTACCTCACCAAGGACGCCGACCGGGCCACCATCGTGCAAGCGGTGCGCAGCGCGCACGCCGGGCATTCGGTGCTGGACCCGCAGGTGCAGTCCCGGCTGCTGGAGCTCGCCACCCGCCGGGCCGCCCCGGCGCCGGAACCGCCGATCGCGCTGACCGCCCGCGAACGAGAAGTGCTCGACCTGATCGGGCAAGGCCTGCGCAACGGGGAGATCGCCCGGCACCTGCACATCAGCGAGGCGACGGTGAAGACCCACATCAACAACCTGTTCGGCAAGGCCGACCTGCACTCCCGGGCCGACGCCGTGCGGCTCGCGCTGTCCCTGCGCGGCTGACGGGCGCTGCCGGGGTCCCGGCCACCGGGTCATCCGGCGCGGAGCAGCACGGGACTGCCGGTGACCTCCACCCGCTCCCCCGGCCGCAACCGGTCGCGGGAGCCGTCCAGCCGCTGCACCACCGCCATGCCCGGATCCGGCGCCATCTCCGCGGTCCCCTCGTGCGTCCAGCGGATGACGAAGGCCCGGCCGCCCCGATCGAATCGGCACTGCCAGACGTTGTCCGGCAGCAGCGCCTCCGCCCCGTGCCCGCAGGAACTGATCCGCGCACCGCGCAACCACTCCCGCAGCTCACCGACGTACCGGCCGGCCTCGGTCGGCTGGAAACCGGCCACCTGCAACGGGATCGGCACCTCGTCGCCGCCCCAGCCGTCGAAGTAGACGCGGTCGTAGTCCATCCACAGCCCGATCAGGTACCAGCGGACCGCGAAGTCGGCGGCGAGCTCGGCGGGGACCTGCGGTTCGTACGGGTCGTCGGAGCCGGCCCCGGTGTTCCACATCCGCGGGCTCGCGCCGCCGCGGTGCAGGGTCGCCTCCACGCGGGTGGCGAGCTCGGTCATGGTCTCCGGCGGGTCGCTCGTCCGGCGCGGGCGCAGCTCCACCGGTGCCGCGTCGCAGTGGTCGTAGCCGTGCAGCGCCGCGAACCGCTCCAGGTGCGCGTCGGCGGCCGGATCCCACAGCTCGCCGAAAGCCGGGCAGACCACCTGCGCGCGCGGGTCCAGCTCCCGCACCACCCGGCTGCCGATCTCGGTCATCTCCACCAGGACCTCCGCCGTGCCGTCGAAGTGCGGCGGCCCGAGGTCCCACAGCTCGTAGGCCTCCACCCGGCCCGCGGCACGGGTCGCGACGGCGGTGACGAACCGCTCCCAGTCGGCGAGGTCGTCGGGCGGCCCGGTGCGCGCATCATCGCGGTAGGCGGAGCGCTCACCGCGCGGACTCGCCCAGCTCGGTGTCCCACCGAAGGTGAACACCACCGGCAATCCCGCGTCCTGGGCGGAGTCGAGCAGCCGGTCGAGGGTCCGCCAGTCGTAGCGCCCGCGTTCCGGTTCGAGGTCCTGCCAGCGCGTCCCCGAGTCCCACAGCCGCACGGAATCGACCGGGAAGCCGGGCATCCCGCCGGTGGAACTGCTCACGGTGACGCCCACGAAGTCGGGATCGATCTCCGCGGGCACATCGGTCCAGTTCGGCGGGAGGCTGTGCAGCGGCTGCGGCCCAGGCCCCGCGCGCAGCGAGTACGCGAGCAGCGCGAGCACCAGCAGCCCCGCGACCGCCGATGCCGGTAACCACCAGCGGCGGAGGCGTCGCGCGAGGGTCGTGGTGGCGGCAGCGGGCTCGGCACGGGCGGGCTGCGCCTCGGGAACGGGGTCCCGGCGCGGCACCGAGCCGGTCGCCGGGCCGGTCGCCGGGCCGCCGGGGGTTGCCGTGCCCGCCGGAGGCCCCGCGGTGCTCGGCGCCTGCCAGGCGGCCGATCCTCCGGCGGGCTCCGGGGCTCCGTCGGCGTCGCCGGTCCCCGTCGCTCCGGGATTTCCGGCGTCTCCGGAACTTCCGGCCGCTTCGGAGCTTCGAGCCATTCCGGAACTTCCGGCCGCTTCGGGACTGGCGATCACTTCAGGGCTGCCGGTCACTTCAGGGCTGCCGGGTGCTTCGGGGCTGCCGGGTGCTCCTGAGCTTCCGGCTGCGCCCAAGCCCCCGGTTACGCCCAGACCCCCGAAAACTCCTGGACTTCCGGCTGCGCCCAGGGCCCCGGTGGCGTGCGTGATCTCACTCGCTCCCGGAATCCCGGTCGTGTCCGGAGACCCGGTCGTGTCCCAAGTCCCGGTCGCATCGGAAATCCCGGCCGCTTCCGCACTTCCGGCCGTCACGGCGTTCCCGGGGGCGACGGTGGACATCGCGGCCCGCACCCCGCGCGGCACCGGATCCGCCGTTCTCGCCCGGCGTTCCGCTTCCCAGCAGCGGTAGAGCCGGTCGAGCTCAGCCCCGGTCGCGCCGCAGGCGGTGGCGATCGCTTCGACCGCGGCGAAGGTCTGCGGTGCGCTCTGCCCGCTGCAGTACCGGTGCACCGTCGATCTGCTCAGGAAGGTGCGCCCCGCGATCTGCTCGTAGCTGCGACCGCTGCGCCGCTTGAGCTCGTCGAGCCGCCGCGCGACCTCCACGCCGAGTCCGGCCATCCCCCAGGCTCCCCTCTGCTTCCGATGGCCGGGAAGTCTTGCACGGGACGACGTCCCGGTGATCCCGATTCGTCCCAAGATGACCCGATCAATCCTGGTCACGAAGGCCCTTTCATCCCAACGTCCCAGGGACGTCGCACCCGGTTGTCCCAACGCGGACGATCTCGCGAACCTGGGTCCACGCGGCTCGACGCCGCGCTCCGGGGGTCGCTGGGGGCGGGGCCGGGTGATCGCGGGACGTGTTGTGCACGCCGCGGTCGCTCGGCCGGGATCCGCTGCCGTTCCTCGGCAGGGACGAACGACGGGACATTCCCGTGGGAACAGGGGGAACACCATGAACAAGACGAAGCGCCTGCTCGTGGCCGGGGCCATGATGGCCGGTTTCGCGGGCATGCTCACCGCTCCGGCGGTGGCCGCGCCGGCACCGGCGGACGACGCCTCGATCGCGGCCGTGTGCGGGAAGACCTACACGGCACGGACGTCGTGGGCCACGACCACGTTCCGGGTCACCTGCAAGTCCGGCAAGATCACCGTTCGCGGCACCGTCACCGACACCAAGGCGGACGGCAAGTGCGTGCGGGTCAGCGGCAAGGCGGGCAACAAGTCCTTCCGCAGCGGCAAGGCCTGCCCGAAGGGCACGTCCAAGAGCTACGGCGCCACCGGCACGGGCAACTCGGTGCGGATCACCTTGGAACGGCTCTGACGAACGAGTGCCGCCCCTTCCGCGTGGAAGGGGCGGCACTCCGCCACCGTGCTCCGATCACCGGGTCAGTGGATGTCCATCCGCTCGGACAGCTGCGGCAGCAGCGGCTGGTTCTCGTCCACCGGGATCTCCGGATCGGCCGGGGCCTGGTCGGTGCTCCCGCAGTTCGGCTCGGTGGGCTTGCCCGCCACCCGGTCGTCGATCCACTGGAACGCGCGCGGGAAGGAGGCCACCGCGCCGCCGATGTGCGTCGGGCCGAGGTTCGGCGCGAACTGCACGTCGGCGCCGGCACCGCACCAGTCGTCGGCCAGCGTCTTGGACTGCTCGAACGGGATCACGTCGTCCAGCCGGCTCTGCGAGACCAGCACCGGGAAGTCCGGGGCGGTGCGCCCGATCCGCTGCTCGGCGACCACGTCGGCGAACGGTGCCTCGTCGAGGTAGTCGGTCACCGGCCTGCCGTCGGCGCTGTAGTCCGCCGACTTGGCGAAGGCGAACTTGGCGATGCCGTCGATGGTGCAGGAGTTCTCGACGTCCTCGCGGAACTGCTTGCCCGTGTCGTTCAGGTACGGGTCGAGGTCGATGTCGTAGCCGGCGGCGACGCCGACCAGCGCGTAACCGAGGAACGCCGCGTAGGGGCTGCCGTCGAGGTTCTCGCCCACCCCGCCGAGCTCGGCGGGCACGGCACCGGCCGCGGCGCCCTTGATGTCGAGTTCGGGGGCGTAGCTCCCGGCGAGTTCGGCGGCCGACGCCGAGCCCCCGCCGCCCTGCGAGTAGCCGTAGAGGACCACCGGTCCGTCGTCCGGCACGTCCGCGTCGGGCAGCCGCTGCGCGGCCCGCACCACGTCGAGCACCGCGTTCCCGGTGACCTCGCGGTTGACGTAGGTGTGCGAGCCCGGCGTCCCGAGGCCTTCGTAGTCGGTCATCGCGACGGCGTAGCCCTTGCTGAGCATGGCTTTGATGAAGAAGCCCTCGTACTCGGTGCCGTTGGCGAGCTGCCGGGACGGCGCGCAGTGGTCGGCCATGCCCTGGGTGCCCGGCGCGTAGCCGATGACGGGGCGCTCGCCGTCGCCCTTCCAGTCGTCCTTCGGCGTGATGACGGTGCCGGTCACCGCGATCGGCCCGCCGTCGCCGTCGGTGGAGCGGTACATGACCCGCTGCACGTCGGCGTCGACGGGGATGGTCTTCAGCGGGTCGAGGAAGTACTCGGACGGTTCGGATCGGACGACGTCACCGTTGCCCCCCGGCAGTTCCGCGGGTGGCTCGTAGAACGGTGGCCGCTCCTCGGCGGACGCGGCGGACGCGGTCGCGACGGCGAACGAGACCCCGACCACGGCTGTCAGCGCGGTCGTGGCCGCGCGGTGGAACGGACGGAGGTTCACGGGCTACTCCTCGTTGAGTGGCGAACCGAATCGACCTACCGCTGAGTAGGTCGACATCGAGCGTGACCCGCGACACGGAGTAATGACAATCACTCCGACTACCCGAAGGTAACTTCGCAACCTCTTCGCAACCGAACATGCACCCACCGTGATGTCAGCTCACGATCAGTGCCCCCGGGGGAAGCCCCTTCCGGATCACCGAGCCCCGTCGGCGACCGCCGCGTCCACCATGGCGATGAGGTCGGCCTCCAGCCGTGCCCGCGCCCGCGGCTCCAGTTCGGAGGCCCACAGCGGCCGGTCGCCGACTCCGTCGGCCGCGGCGATCACGAGCACCTGGGTCGCCTCGGGCACGCCGTCGGCGTCGAGGTCCCGCTGCCAGCGCAGGTCGTCCTCCTTCGCCAGCTCGACCACCTCGGGCACGACGTAGAGCTGCGCGATCAGGCTGAACCGCTCGCGGATCTCCTCGCCGTCGACGGTCGCGGTGCTCGCGCGCACGTAAGCGCGGGTGAGCCGGCCGGGAACACCCTCGGGTTCGACGAGCTGCGCGTCCACCTCGCCGCGGAAGAGGTCGATCTGCTCCTGCGCGAGCGCCACCAGCAGGGCCTGCTTGCTCGCGAAGTGGTACACGAGCCCACCTTTGGACACCCCGGCCTCGCGGGCGATCACGTCGAGCGTCGCGCCGATGCCGTGCTCGCGGATCACCCGCTTCGCCGCGTCGAGCAGGTTCCGGCGGGTGTCCTCGGGTGCGCGCCCGGTTGTTCGACCCATGCCGCCCATCCTTCCGCACGCCCCGCGGAGAGCAGCACCACCTGGGAACTGCACCGACTGGTCAGTACAGTACTGCTCATGCAGCTGGATTCGGAAGCGCGACCGCAGGTGCTCTCCCCGCGCAGGCGGTGGGCGGCGCTGGCGGTGCTGGCGATCGCGGTGCTCGTGCTGGCGATCGACAACACCGTCCTGTACCTGGCGGTCCCCGCGTTGACCGCGGACCTCGCCCCGTCGGCCGCGCAGGTCCTGTGGATCGGCGACGTCTACTCGCTGGCGCTGGCCGGGCTGCTGGTGGTGATGGGCTCGCTGGCGGACCGGGTGGGCCGCAAGCGGCTGCTGCTGGTCGGTTCGGCCGCGTTCGGGGCGGCGTCGCTGCTGGCGGCGCTGTCGACGAGCGCCGCGATGCTGATCGTGGCGCGGCTGCTGCTCGGGGTGGCGGGGGCGACGTTGATGCCGTCGACGTTGTCGTTGCTGCGCAACATCTTCCCGGACCCCATCGAGCGGACCAGGGCGATCGCGGTGTGGTCGGCCGCGGCGGGCGGCGGCGCGGCGGTGGGCCCGCTGGTCGGCGGGGTGCTGCTGGAGAACTTCGCCTGGGGCTCGGTGTTCCTGATCAACGTGCCGGTGATGGCGGCGCTGGTGGTGAGCGGGATGTGGCTGCTGCCGGAGTCGCGGGATCCGCACCCGGGCCGGTTCGACCTGGTGTCGGCGGTGCTGTCGATGGTGGCGATCGTGCCGGTGGTGTGGGCGATCAAGCACACCGTGGCGTCCGGCGCCGACGCCGCGGGCGGGTGCGCGCTGCTGGCCGGACTGGTGGGCGGCTGGGCGTTCGTGCGCAGGCAGCGGCGGCTGGAGGTGCCGCTGATCGACGTGTCGTTGTTCGCCCGCCCGGCGTTCAGCGGGTCCGTGTTCGCCGGCTTCATGGCGGTGTTCGCGTTGATGGGCCTGCTGTTCTTCTTCTCGCAGTACCTGCAGCTGGTGCGCGGCTTCGGGCCGCTGGCGGCCGGCCTCGGGGAGCTGCCGAGCACGGTGTCGGCGATGGCCGCGGTCGCCGTGGTGGGCTGGGCGTCGCGCCGCTTGGGCGCCGGCCGGGCGATCGCGGTGAGCCTGCTGCTGGTGGCGGCCGGGCTCGTCGCGGTGGCGGTCGCGGAGGGCACCGGTTCCTACTTCTGGCTGGGCCTGGCCCTGGTGCCGACCGGGCTGGGCGTGGGGATCGCGCAGACGCTGACGACCGACGTGGTGGTGTCGGCGGTGCCGCCGCACAAGGCGGGGGCGGCATCGGCCATCTCGGAGACGGCGATGGAGCTGGGTGTCGCGTTGGGCATCGCGATCCTCGGATCCTCGGTGTCGCTGCGGTACCGCTCGGCGCTGCCGCCCGCGGACCAGCTCCCCGCCGAGGCGCGGGCGGCGTTCACGGATTCCCTGGCGGCGGCGTCGTCGGTGCTCCCACCGGATTCGCCGCTGCTCGTGGCCGCACGGGACGCGTTCACCGGTGCCATGCAGACCACGTCCCTCGCCGCGGCCGCGATCACCTTCGCGGCGGCGCTGGTGGCGATGCGGACGATCCCGCGGGGCTGAGCGCGGCGAAAACGCCTGGGATCCCGCGGAGGTTTCCGGAAGCATCCCCGGCATGGGCGACGAGTTCGCGGTGAAGGCCACCTACGGCCAGGTCTTCGCGGTGGCGCAGTTCCGCGCGCTGTTCGCGGCCCGGCTGCTCGGCATCCTGTCGGACACGGTGCGGTCGGTGGCGCTGGCGGTGCTGGTGCACGACCGGACGGGTTCGCCGCTGCTGACGGCGGTGGCGTTCACGATCGGTTTCCTGCCGCAGGCCGCGGGTGGGCTGTTCCTGGCCGCGATGGCGGACCGGTTCGCGCCGCGGACGCTGATCGCGACGGGCTACGGCGTGCAGGCCGCGGTCGGGCTGCTGCTGGCGTTCGGGCGGCTGCCGGTCGGGGCCTGCCTGCTGCTCGTCGCGGCCGCCGCCTGCCTGACCCCGGTCACGACGGGCGCCGCGGCCCGCGTCCTCGCGGCGGTCCTCGCCGGGGACGCCTACGTGCTGGGGCGTTCGCTGTCGTACCTGGTCGCGGTGGCGGCGCAGCTGGTGGGCATGGCGGTGGGCGGCGCGCTGGCGGCAGGTTCGGGCGTGGAGCGGACGATGCTGCTCACCGCCGGGGCGCACCTGGCGGCGGCGGTGGTCAGCGCCCTGTTCCTGGCGCGCACCGAGGTGGTGCGGCCGCGCGGGTCGATCGTGCGCGACACCGTGCGGGGCAATGCGGCGCTGCTGGCCGCACCGGGGGTGGCAAGGCTGATCGCGGTGCAGTGCCTGCCCGCCGCGTTCCTAGCCGCGGGCGGCAGCCTGATCATCCCGTACGCCGCCGAGCGGGGGCTCACGCCCGCGGAGACGGGTGTGCTCCTGGCGGCGATCTCGGCGGGCATGCTCATCGGGGACGTGGTGGTGGGGAGGGCGTTCGACCCGCGCACCCGCGAGCGCCTGGTCCGCCCGCTGCTGCTGGTCATGGGTTCACCGCTGATCGTCCTGGCGGCGGACCCGCCGCACCCGGTGGTGGTGGCCGCCTACGTGCTCACCGGCACCGGCTCCGCCTACCTGCTGGGCTTGCAGCGCCGCTACTTGGCGGCCGTCCCCGAAGCCCTGCAGGGCCAGGGCTTCGCCCTGCTCAACACCACCACCATGACGGTCCAGGGCGTGGGCCCCCTCCTGTTCGGCCTGGCAGCCGAACACCTCCCCCTGGACCACACCCTCGCCCTCATAGGAGCAACGAGCACCCTGACCGCCCTGCTCCTCAAACCCCCGCACCCCCACTGACC
>NZ_JAIUKB010000103.1:0-8974 GCF_020176785.1 Saccharopolyspora sp. 6V
CCGCGAAGCCCGCCGCCGAGGCGGACGCCGAACCCCACCCCATCCCCCGCCAGGAGACGGCGGCCGACCGCGCCGACGAGCCCGGCCCGGATCAGCCCGCGCACGGTGGCGAACTCGGCGTCACCGTCTCGACGCTGCCGACGGCGCTGTTCGCCGAGCAGTACGAGGCGAAGTTCCGCCGCACCCGCGACCGCATCGACCGGCTCCGCACCCAGCTCCACGACCACAACTGACCCGACGAGCAGCGGCGGCGACGCCTCGGTACCGACACCGAGCCGTCGCCGCCGCTTCTTCGTGCGCGCCACTCCGGGAGACTGCCGACCGGAGCAGGACCCTGCGGCCGAACGCGCCCCCGCGCGGCCGCCCCGGATGCCTCCGAGCGGGACCCACCGCGCCGGGTTGTTAGGTTCGGCGCCTACCGCGCCCAGCCGCGAACCCGAACGGTGGAGAACCCAGTGTCGAGTCCCGCAACGCACCCCACGCTGTACCTGGTCGCCACGACCGGGAACCCGAACTACGGCGACGAGCTGATCGCCGCGACCTGGCTGAAGTACCTGGCCAGAGTCGCCCCCGACAGCGAGGTGTGGCTCGACTGCCCCAACCCCGGCCCCAGCGAGGTGCTGCTCGGCCACCTGCACCCGCACGTCCGGTTCACCGACACGCTGTGGCGGCTGTGCTGGTCGGCGCCCTCCGACGAGCCGTGGGAGGTGGCGTCGTTCGTGCAGCACGCCATGATCAACCCGGGGTTGGCGCCGCACTGGCTGGCCGGGATCGAGCTCGCCGCGCGCGCCGACCTGGTGCACATCATCGGCGGCGGGTTCATCAACTCGATCTGGCCGCGGCACTACGGGCTGCTGGCGGGCGCGGTCGCCGCGGTGCGCCGCTCCGGCGGGCGGGCCGTGATGACCGGGCAGGGCCTGTGGCCGACGCCGGAGGAGGCGCGCCCGCTGGTGCGCAACCTCGCCTCGCAGTTCGAGCTGATCGACGTGCGCGACGAGCCGTCGGCCGAGCTGCTCGACTCCGCGGGCCAGCTCACCGCCACCGGCGACGACATGTTCTTCGGCATCGCCCCGGAGCTGTACCGCACCGACGACCTGCGGGACGTGATGATCTGCCTGCAGTCGGACCTGCTGGACGTCACGGTGCCCGCGCTGGCCGGGTTCCTGCTCGACACGCTGCGCGCCTGGGACGTGCGGCCCGAGCAGGTCGGCGTCATCGAAGGCATCCCGCGGGTGGACCGCGAGGTGTTCGCCCTCGTCGAGCACGACCTGCCCGGCGCCCGCTTCTACCCGTTCTCCGAGATCATGGACCACGGGCTGCCCGCCGCCGCCGGCCAGCGCTGGCTGTCGACCCGGTTCCACATGCACCTGATGGCCGCGGCCGCCGGGGCGCACGGCGTCGCCGTGTCGATCAACTCCGGGTACTACACGAACAAGCACCGGTCGCTGATCCAGCGCGGCTCCGGCTGGGGCCTCAGCGAGGGCCTCCAGGTGCCGCCGCAGCCGCGGGAAGGCGGCTACGAGCGGTCGACGCTGGACGCGCTGCAGGAGGCCAAGTCGAAGCTCGCCTGGTCCATCTACGGGGACTGAGCCGCCGGGCCGGGCGGCGGCGCGCTCAGGCCGCCGCCTGCCCGGTCTCGCAGGTGCCCTCGGCTCGGGGCCGCAGCACGTGGATGTCCGCGGACGATTTTTCAGGCTCCGTTTCCGCCTGGGCGGACTCGGCGTCCGCCCGGCGGTCGGCGATGTAGAAGGGGGCTGCGGCCAGCACCGGCACCAGCATCCCCGCCAGCATGATCAGAATTGAAGTCCCCGTACTCAAGGCCACCGAACCCCGCGCGGTGGGAGGCGGACCTCCCACGACCGAACACGCCGAACGAACGTGTCGTGAGCCTCATCGTCGTGGCTGAGGGTGTTCGTTAACACCGCTCGAAAGTGCTCCTGATCACGCTTCCCGCGAGCGCCCGCACCGCGGCTGACCACCCGCGTCACCGCCCCCGCCGCGCCGCAGGGCACGTCGCGGAGGGTGATCGGGTCCGGGTATTCGCCGCAGCGCGGAAACCGTGCCGCCGCAACGACTTCTCACGCCGGGAGCCACTGCGCCGTCGGCCACCGCTCCAGGCGCCACGCGCCGTCCCAGAACATCCACTCGTACTCGGTGGCACGCGCGAACGCGGCCAGCATCCGCTCCCGCACCGGCTCGTCGGCGGCCGCGGCCGCCCGGTCGGTGAGCTCGCGGGCCGCCAGCACCGCTTCGGCGAACTCCTCGTCGGCGTAGGTCTCGATCCACCGCCGGTACGGGTGCGCCGACACGTCGCCGACGGCGGCGAGGATCTCACTGCCCACGTGCTGGTACACCCAGAAGCACGGCAGCACCGCCGCCAGCAGCACCGGGTAGGGGTCGACCAGCGCGCTCGCCCGCAGGAACGAGGTGTAGGCGGTGCACGACGGCGAGGTCGCCACCCCCGCCAGGTCGTCCGCGGAGAGCCCGAACTCCTCGACGTAGCCCGCGTGCAACCGGCGCTCCTCCACCAGCGCGCCCCGCGCGGCCCCCGCGAGGAACGCCGCGTCCGCCGGATCCTCGGACCGGGTCGCGGCCGCCGACAGCGCCTGCGCGAACGCGATCAGGTAGCGGGCGTCCTGCACGAAATAGAACGCGAACCGCTCCCGGTCGAGGGTGCCGTCGGTGAGCGCCGCGTTGAACGGGTGCGCCACCACGGCCCGCTGCAGCTCGGCGGTGCGTTCCCAGGCGCGGGCGCAGAAACCGCCCGCGGGCGGATCGGGCAACCTGCTCATGACCTTCGTCCTTCCGATCTCACCACCAGCGGTGGAAGTGGTGCACGGGCCCGTGCCCGCGGCCCACGTCGAGGCGCTCCGCGGCCCGCAGCGCCCCGGTCAGGTAGTCCTTGCCGTCCCGCACGGCGGTCGCCCAGTCGGGCCTGCGGGGACGCAGCGCCGCGATCGCCGCGGACAGCGTGCAGCCGGTGCCGTGGTCGTTCGCGGTGTCGATCCGCTCGCTGCGCAGCCACCGCACCTCGCCGTCGCCGCGGAACAGGTCGGCGCTGGCGGGTTCCGCGCGCAGGTGCCCGCCCTTGAGCAGCACCTGCTTCGCGCCCAGGTCGGCGAGCCGCTGCGCCTGCGCGGCCATCTCGGCCAAGCCGGTGATCTCCGGCTCGCCCAGCAGGTCCGCCGCTTCCGGCAGGTTCGGGGTGATCAGGTCGACGCGCGGCAGCAGCTCGTCGCGCAGCACCGCGACCGCTTCGTCGGCGAGCAGCCGGTGGCCGCTCTTCGCGACCATCACCGGGTCCAGCACCACGTGCGGCGGGGCGTAGCGGTCCAGCACGGCGACGACCGCGCGGATCACCTCGGCGTTCGCCAGCATCCCGATCTTCACCGCGTCCACCCGGACGTCGTCGAGCAGCGTCGTGAGCTGGGCGGTGACGAACTCCGGCGGTACCTCGCGGACCTCGGCGACACCGGTGGTGGTCTGCGCGACCAGCGCGGTCACCGCGGACATGCCGTAGGCGCCGTTCGCGGAGAAGGCCTTCAGGTCCGCTTGGATGCCGGCTCCGCCGCTGGGATCGGTCCCCGCGATCGAGAGCACGTTCGGGACCCGGTCGGATCCGGGCAGGGCAGCACGAGTGGTCACGTCGGTGACGTCCCTCCGCTAGCACGAACTAGGTCAGGTTCGACGGGTCTGCTCTCAGCCCGGCCGTCCGGGCACCCCGCGTCACTGGCCCCAACCTAGCAACGGGCGTCAAGCTGCGGACTCACTCGACGAGGCCGATGATCGCGCCCGCGGTGAACCGCTCCCCCGCCCTGCCCTGCCGCCACAGCGTTCCGCTCGCCGGGGCGCGCACCGTGCGCGGGGCGCCGTCGGTCACCACCTCGGTCACCGGGGCTCCGCTGCGCACCCGGGCGCCGTCGGGGACCAGCCAGCGGGCGAGGGAACCGGGCTCCCGCGGATCGTCGTGCGGACGCGGGAAGTGCAGGTCCGTCACGGGGTGCGCCTCCGGGTTCCGCTCGCTCGACGCGCCCAGCATGGGCGGTGATCCTTCTCACCACAAGCGGGTTCCGCGCCCGGCGCCCTGGTTCGGGCGGCCCAGCACCGGGTCAGCGGCGAGTCGAGACCGCTCCGCCGAACAGCCGCTCTCACACGATCGGAGCAGCGCAGCCGCCGGTCGCCCCCGCCACGCGAATGCAACGTGCGCGCTGATCGTTCCGTCTAGAGTTCGAGATCCGGCCAGTGGACCGAAGCCGGACGAACTGCGCGCCCGCGGGTCGTCCTGACAGGTATGGGGGTGGGACGGCAATGTTCCCCGATCAAGAGCACGTGTGGTGGATCGTCGGAGCGGGCAAGCGGGTCCGGCACGCGATCACGGTGCGCCCGGGCGCCAGACCGGCCGGTGATCCGGTGCAGACCCTGTGCGATGCGACGATCAAGCTCCCGCACGAGACGTGGCCCGCCACCAAGGAACCGTCGAGCCGCCGCATCACGGAGCGTTGCGCGGAGTGCGAGCAGGCGGTCGACGAACAGCTCGCGCGTGACGGCGATCTCGTGGTCACCACCTGGGACGCCTAGGGCGAGGGAAGTCACACCGCTCAGGGCTGATCGCCTAGTGAGGCGACCCTGCGTGGCGGATTAAAGTTGACGCAATGGACACCACTGCCGACGCCCCCCAGACCGCCCGTTCCCGCCGCTCCGCCCGGCCGGATCCGGCGGAGGTATGGGCTCCGCTGGCCGGTCTCGCCGACGCCGCAGCGCAGGGCGGGACGTCCGGAGCCGTCGCCATCACCCGCGGGTTCGACCGCAACAGCAGGCTGCGCGCCAAGGCGCTGCGCGACCTGCTGGAGGAGCGCGGGGTGGCGGCCATCGAGATCACCCCGGCCGTGGGCAGCGAGCGGCTGCTCGCGGACAGCGAGATCACGTCGGTGGTGAACCTGATCGGCGCCGGTTCCTGGCAGCCGTACCGGCTGGCCGCGAAGCTGCGCGCCCCGCTGCTGGCGGTGCGCGGCGACGAGGAGGCCGGGCAGGACTCGCGGGACGTCATCGGCGTCACCGCCGCCGAGGACCGGCGCGACGTCGCCCTCTCGCACGTGGCGGTGCGCCCGGAGACCGAGGGCCAGGGCAGCCTGATCGTCACCGCCGACGGCGAGCCGATCTCGGTGCCCGGCGGTTCCGCGGTGGTCACCCTGCGGGAGCAGCGGCTGGAGGTCCGGCTCGCGGGCCCGGACTTCGCCGAGCAGACCTTCGCCGCCACCGAAGTGCGGGTGGAGACGGCTGACGCGCCGCACCGCCTGGTGCGCGACGAGCTGCCCATCGCCGACTTCGAGGGCGCGCTGACGTTCACCGCCGAGCCGGGCGCGCTGACGGTCCGCCCGGTCTGACCTGCTGCTTCCTCGCGCGGCCCCGGCGTCCGGGGCCGCGGGGAAGCGGTGTCACAGCACCCGGTTCAGCAGCGCGACCAACGCCGCCAGCACCACGCCGACCAGCGCCAGCGCGAGCGGGGCGAGCGTGCCGGGGAACAGCGCGTTGGCGATCGTCCAGCCGAGCACGAACAGCGCCACCAGGCCCAGCAGCCCGATCATCGAGGTCATCAGCGGCCGGTGCCGCGGCAGCGCCCGCAGGTTCCCGCGGGCGACCGGCGTCATCCGCTGGAACGTGATCCACACCGGTAGCGCCACGAGCGCCACGACGAGCACGCCGAACAGCGAGTCGGCCCGGCTCGGCTCGTGCCCGAGGCCGAGCAGCAGGCCCAGCACGCCGACCGCGAGGACCAGCAGCACGCGGTGCAGGGTGCGCCACAGCATCCCGTCGTATCCAGCCATGATCGCAGTCTCCCAGCAGCGCTCACCCGGTGGTGGAACCCCGCGGGCACGGGCCGGTGGAATTCCAAGATTAATCAGGCGAACACCCGTCACGTCCGTGATCCTGAGTCGTCTTACCAGTGGAGGACGCACCGGACGAGCGTTCCCCTAGGGAGGGAGGCCACGTGGCTGACGACGAGCAGTGGCAGGTGAGCTGCCGCGATGTGGCGGGCAGGCGGCGGAACATGGCGGTGTACGTGAACCAGGGCAACGTCGTGGTCGTCGCTCCGCCCGGGGAGACGGCGGTGCTGGCACCATTGGAGGCGGGTCGCCTGCGGGCCGCGATCCGGGAGGCCGTGGTGGCCGCGGCGGCACCGGAACACACCATTTCGGACCGGTGAACCCTTCCCCCGCGTCGCCCCCCGAGGCATTATCTACCGATGAGTAGCTAAATCGGAGGAGACGCGTGGCGATGTGGCGACGGCCGGCGGGACGGACACGAGGCGAAGCGGCGAAGGCGGCCGTCCAGGCCGGGGCGGACCGGCTGGCCCCGACGCTGCAGACGCTGTGGCTGCTGATCAGGCAGGGCGTCGTCCGCCCGATGCGCCCGGACAAGCTGCTGCGCATCGTCTTCGCCTGGCGGCGCTGGGGCGTCACCCCCGCGCTCGGCTACGCCGTCGCCGCGATCCGGCATCCCGACCGGCCCGCCGTGATCGACGAGCGCGGCGCGCTGAGCTTCCTCGAACTGGAGCAGCGCACCACCCGCCTCGCCCGCGGGCTGCGCGCCCGCGGCATCCGGGACACCAGCCGGGTCGCGGTGCTGTGCCGCAACCACCACGGGCTCGTCGAGACCATCGTGGCCTGCGGCAAGATCGGCTCCGACGTGGTGCTGCTCAACACCGGCCTGCGCCCGCACCAGATGCGCACCGTGCTCGACGAGCAGCGGGCCGACCTGCTGATCGCCGACGTCGAATTCGTCGAGGCGCTGCCCGACCTGGAACTGGACGTGGTGCTCGCCTGGACCGAGGGCACCACTCGCAAGGCCACCCTGGAGCACCTCATCGGCAGCTCCGCCACCGGCACCCTCCCGCGCCGTCCCCGGCACGCGCGGGTCATCGTGCTCACCTCCGGCACCACCGGCACGCCGAAGGGCGCCCGCAGGCCCGCGCCGCCCGGGGTCGGGCCCGCCGCCACGATCATGTCGCGGATGCCGCTGCGCGCCGGTGAGCGGATCATGCTGGCGGCGCCGATCTTCCACACCTGGGGGCTCGCCGCGTTCCAGCTCGGCTCGGCCATCGGCGCCACCCTCGTGCTGCGCCGCAAGTTCGAACCGCAGCAGGCGCTCGCCGCCGTGCAGCGGCACCGCGCCACCGCGCTGTTCGTGGTTCCGGTGATGCTGCAGCGCATCCTGGACCTGCCGCGGGAGGCGATCGAGCCCTACGACACCTCCTCGCTGCGGATCGTGGCCGCCAGCGGTTCGGCGCTGCCCGCCGACCTCGCCACCCGGTTCCAGCGGGTGTTCGGCGAGGTCCTCTACAACTTCTACGGCTCCACCGAAGCGTCCTGGGTGAGCATCGCCACCCCGCGCGAACTCGCCGAAGCGCCCGGCACAGCGGGCCGCCCGCCGCGCGGCACCAGCGTGAAGATCCTCGACGAGCGGGGCGCGCAGGTGCCCGACGGCGAGACCGGGCGGATCTTCGTGCGCAACGACATGCTCTTCGAGGGCTACACCGGCGGCGGCGGCAAGGAGGTCCGGGACGGCATGCTCGCCACCGGTGACCTGGGCCGCATCGACGAGGCCGGCCGGCTGCAGGTGGTGGGGCGCGAGGACGACATGATCGTCTCGGGCGGCGAGAACGTGTACCCGAAGGAGACCGAGGACGCGATCGCCACCCTGCCGGAGGTCTCCGAGGTCGCCGTGATCGGCGTGGACGACGCCGAGTTCGGCCAGCGCCTCGCCGCGTACGTGGTGCTCGTCGACGGCGCCGAGCTGGACGCCGAGGCCGTGCGGGAACGGGTCCGGCCCGCGCTGCCCGGTTTCGCGCTGCCCCGCGACGTCGTCTTCCTGCCGGAACTGCCGCGCAACGCCACCGGCAAGGTCGTGCCCGCGCGGCTGCGCGAGGGTTCCGCCGATACCGAACGGTGATCTCCGCGGCGCCGGTGCGATCCCGGCGCCCGGTCGCACCGCGTTAGGCTCGGTGAGGTGAACGACCGTCTAGTGTGGATCGACTGTGAAATGACCGGTCTCGACCTGGGTTCGGACGCCCTGATCGAGATCGCCGCCCTGGTCACCGATGCCGACCTCAACATCCTCGGCGAGGGCGTGGACATCGTGATCCACGCCCCGGACGAGGCGCTGTCGGCGATGCCCGACGTGGTGCGGGAGATGCACGAGCGTTCCGGGCTGACCGAGGAGGTGCGGCGCTCCGCGGTCACCACGGCCGAGGCCGAACAACGCGTCCTGGACTACATCCGCGAGCACGTGCCGGACACCGTCTCGGCACCGCTGGCGGGCAACTCCATCGCCACCGACCGCGGGTTCATCGCCCGCGACATGCCCGCGCTGGACGCGCACCTGCACTACCGCATGGTGGACGTGTCCTCCATCAAGGAGCTGTGCAGGCGCTGGTTCCCGCGGATCTACTACGCGCAGCCGGAGAAGGGCCTCACACACCGCGCGCTCGCCGACGTGCGGGAGTCCATCAGGGAACTCGCGTACTACCGCCGGACGGCGTTCGTCGCCGAGCCGGGACCGACCACCGAGCAGGCCCAGGCCGTCGCCGCGGACCTGCTGGACGGGCGCGGCCCCGCGGGCACCGGCCGCAGCCCCGACCAGCGGTGATGCGCGGCCGGGAGCCCGGTCGCAGCCCGCTCCGCAGCGCACGCTAGGATATTCGTGTTGCTCCGGAAAGCCGGGAACACCGGCTGGCCGGAAGCTGCGGTGGGTGTAGCTCAGTAGGTAGAGCACTGGGTTGTGGTCCCAGGAGTCGCGGGTTCGAATCCCGTCACTCACCCCGCGGGAAAAGGGCCCCCGCCGGGGGGGGGGGGGGGGGGGGGGGGGGGGGGGGGGGGGGCCCCGGGGGGGCCCCCCCCCCCCCCCCCCCCCCCCCCCCCACTCTTTTTTTTTTTTTTTTTTTTTTTTTTTTGGGCTTTTCGCAAACCCCTTCGCC
>NZ_JAIUKB010000104.1:0-46608 GCF_020176785.1 Saccharopolyspora sp. 6V
TTCCCACATTTGGAAGACCAGGGGTGTGTGGCCCCGGGTGGCGCGGCTTCCACCCCGCTCACCCACCCCGGGGTAAACGCCCCGCGCGGTGCGCGGCGGGGGCCTTTCGCATTGCAGGGGGCGGAAACCGAGGCGGACCGCCGCCTTTCCCCGTTCGCGGCGAAGCCGATGAGCGGCGACCACGTGCGCAACGGGACCACCCGCGGGTTCTCAGCGGGCCCCTCGCGAGGACGGCCTGCGGCGGAGAGCCACCTGCGCGCACGAGCCCGCAGCGAGGGGGCCGCTGAGATCCCGCCACCCGCCCCGGGAAGCAGGGCGAGCGACCACCGAGGCTCACCGGTTCCCGGCGGTCCATTCGGCCCAGGGGACCTGCCAGTCGCCGAAGCCGTCCCAGGACCGCAGGTTCGGCCCGCCGGAGTTCGTGATCTCCACGACGTCGCCCTTCTTGAGCAGGTCGTAGACCCACTTGGCGTTGGCGTCGCTCATGTTGATGCAACCGTGGCTGACGTTGCTGCTGCCCTGCTGGGCGACCGACCACGGGGCCGCGTGCAGGAACTCACCGCCGTTGGAGATGCGCACCGCCCACTTCACCTCGGTGCGGTAGCCGCCGTCGTCGACGTCCAGGCCGTAGCTCGACGAGTCCATGATCTTCGTGGCGTGGTGCTCGGTGACCACGTGCACGCCGTTGTTCGACGGCCACGCCGGCTTGCCGAGCGACACCGGCATGGTGCGCCGGGTGGCCCCGTTGACCTCGACGGACATGGTGTGGCTGGAGCCGTCGGCGCGGAGCACGACGGCGTCGCCGATGGTGATGGTGGCGTTGCGGCTCTCCTCGCCCCAGGAGCCGTTGCCGAGGTCCTTGCCGTAGACGTCCGCGTTGATCGTGATCTTCGTGCCGGGCTTCCAGTACTCCTGGGGGCGCCAGTGCACCTCGCGGTCGTCGAACCAGTAGAAGGCGCCTTCCACGGCCGGTTCCGTCTGGATGCGGATGGCTTCTTCGGCCTTGGCCTTGTCCGGGGCGGGCGCGTTCTCGGAGAAGTAGAACGCGAGCGGCTGGCCGACGCCGACGGTCTCCCCGTCGAGCGGGTTCATCGACACGTAGGTCTGGTTCTCGGGATCGACGGTGCTGAACGTGGATTCCTGGACGACCGGGGCGCCTGCCGCGCCCTGCAGGGTGAGCTTCGCCGTGTAGGTCTTGCCGTAGCCGAGCGGCTCGGAGGCGGACCAGCTCGCGCCGTCCGGTGCGACGGTGTTCGCCACCGGCTTGCCGTCCTGGTTCACCAGTTCGGCGGCGGTGATCCGGCCGTCGACGGCGGTGGCCGTGATGGGCGCGGTCGGCGAGATCCGCTGGGCGCCGTTCGCCGGATCGAACCTGGCCGACGCGGGCGGCGGTGGCGGCGGGGCCGGGCTGCTCGCCCCGCCACCCGTGCACGACGCGAGGAGCATCCCCACCAACGCCACGACCACGGCCGGCACCGCACGAGACGACGCCCCCAGAACTCTCCCGACAGAGTTAAGACACAGCTTCATGCGTGACTGTCCGTTCGATCCGATCCCCACATCCGCCTGAGAACAGTGTGCATCAGCCCCCCGACCGTGTGGCCGACGACCAGCCCTGCACGAAGAGTCAACCGCGGATCTTCACCCGGGAGACGGATGACGACCCTCCTCGGTTGCTCGTCCAGCCACATCGGACCCCGCCGACCGGCTGAAACGCCACCGCGCACCCCGAAAGGCACCCCCCGATTCACCCCCCGGAACGGGGTGCTAAAGTTTCTTTCGTCGCCAGGGAGACGGCAAGAACGAAAACCTGGTGAACACCAAGCGCCAATAGCTCAACTGGCAGAGCAGCTGACTCTTAATCAGCGGGTTCGGGGTTCGAGTCCCTGTTGGCGCACCAGTGCTGAACTGCACAAACGAAGGCCCGTCCCAGTGGGACGGGCCTTCGTGGTTTCAGATGTGGTCTCACTACCCCTTCTTCGCTACGGGAACGCTGGCTCCCCCTGCCCTTCGGCGCCGCCGTCACGCTCGCCGCCGGCGTCCGCCCAAAGCAGCTTCCCGACGTCGGTGGCCACGCCGTCCAGGACTTCGTCCGGCACGTGCTGGTAGCGCTTGAGCATCGACTCCTGCGACCAGCCCATGATGGTCATCACGGTCCGGGAGGGGATGCGGAGGACCAGGAGCATGGTCGCCATCGTGTGCCGAGCGTCGTGCAGCCGGGCCGGGCGCACGTCCGCATCGGCGAGAAGATCAAGCCACTCGTCGTAGTCCCGCCGCGGGTCGATCGGATTGCCGTTCGGCTGGGCGAACACCCAGTCCTCGCCGGACCACTCGCTACCAGCCTCTTCACGTTCGCGCTCCTGGGCCATCTTGTGCACCTTCAGCGCTCGCACAACCGGATCGGGGATGCCGACCTTCCTCCTTCCCGAGTTCGATTTCGTGTCGACTTCCACCAGGCCGCCGCCATAGCGCTTAGGGCAGTCCGCGCCGCGCTTTCGCCCACAAGTGCCCTCGCACCCGTGCTGCCAAGTTCGCCGCTGAAGCGCCTTCCTCACCCACACCGTTCCGTTGTCGAGGTCGACGTACCGCCACCGCATCGCAAGCGCTTCCCCTTGGCGAATTCCGAGCGCCAGCGCTACGACAAACCGAACGCCGTTCCTGCGTTTCCCCGCACGCTCCAGCAACGCACGCGTTTCTTTGACCGTCAGAGGGTCGATTTCGCGTTCCTCTCCCGGCGGGGACTTCACAACCTCCATCGGACTGCTCTTGATGTAGCGCCTGCGGTATGCCTCGTTCAAGGCTGCGCGCAACGTCCGGTGCACCTGCTGCACGGTGCTCGGCTTCTTACCGGCATTGCGGAGCCGCGTGTACATCTTCTCGATGTGGTCAGGCTCTAGCCGATCGAGCCAATGCGCGCCGATTTCGGGAACGATGTAGTGCACAACAGCAGTGTGGTAGTACGACCACGTTTTCGGCCGAACGTTGGGGGGCACTGCGATGTGCTCGTGCCAGTGCTCCAACCACGCTTGGACTCGCCACCTGTTCCCCGGCTTCGAGATTCGCCCGCCTTCTCGCTCCCTCTCCAGTTCGCGAACCTTCGAAACGACCTCGGATTCGGTCTTTCCGCGAACATGGCGTCGATCGGGCTTACCGTCATCACGTACACCCATGGTTACTCGCCCGTGCCAGCGCCCATCCTTATCTTGGTAGATGCTGCCAGAGCCATTGGGTGCGCGGGTTCCTTCGGGTCGTTTTTTGCGCGGCATGGTTCGGTTCCTTCTCGGTCGCTTGTAGAGATGCTGGAACAGGGGTGTGGGTTTGCGTGTGGCGGCTTGGTGTTGCCGGGTGTGGTTCCGGGGTGCTCGGTGGATGAGCGTTGGCAGAGGGCTTCTCAGGGCGCGTTGAGAGCGCCGTGGAGGGCTTGGAGCGGGGTGGGTGGGGTGTTGGCACCGGTGGCCGGTCCGGGTGCCGAGACCCCCCACTGTTCCAGCCTCTTTTGCGGTGCTGGTGTCGTGCGTGTGGTGCGGGGCTGGGATTGGCGGTTTTATAGCCGCAAACCCGCAAAACGGGGTGTGACCTGGGGTTTTGGGGTGCGGGTTTGGTTCGGCTTGCCGGTTTCTAGACCCGCAAAGCAGCTGCTTTGCGGGTTTGGAGGTGTGGTTGGCGGGTTTGGTTTCGAGGGGTGTTTTCGGGTGTTGTTGCTGGTCAGGGTGGGGTTCTGCGGGTTTGCGGGTTTGCGGGTTTGATTCCGGCTGCTGTGAGCTGCGGCTCGGTGCCGGTGCGGCGCTTGGTGGGCTCGGAGGTCTCAGTGAGCGTCGGGCGGATGCAGGGTGGATGTGGTGGTGGATGCGCGGGTACGGGGTGGATCTCCACCCGGTGGTTCACCTGGGGTGGCCACCACGGTTGAGCTGCGCGAAGTGGTGTGTGGGTGGAGGGGTGGATGGGGTGGATGCCGGGCGGCAGAACCCCGCGAGGGCGGGTTCCGGTGTCCTGCTGGTGGGTGGCCTCTAGGCACTAGGCGCCTGGTCACCGCGCCCCGCGGGGTCTAGGCGGGGGGGGAGACCTAGACCCCTGGCGCTCTAGGTCTAGAGCCCCCGGACGAGCCGAGGGAGGGAACGCCGGCGTTCCTGCCCGAAGCACGTTCCGGCGGGGTTCCGCGCGGAACGTTCCCTTCGGTCCCTCGTTCCCTTCTGGCGGGTTCGTGCAGGTCGCCCCGAGGGAACCGGTAAGGGAGCGGGGAAGGGGAAATTCCCTTCGGGTGGTGGCGTTCCCTTCCCGAGTCCCTCTCGGTTCCCTTGCCCGCGGTGCGGTTCATGCGGCCCGCTGCTGGCTGGTCGAGAGGCGCCGGACGTAGTCGCCGATGGCCTCGGTGGGGACGCGGCGGGCGCGGCCGATGCGCACGGAGTGGAGTTCGCCGGTGCGGATGAGGCCGAACACGGTGGTGCGTCCGAGTCCCAACCGGCGGGCGGTCTCTTCGACGGTGAGCAGGACGTGCCGGGTCTGGTCGGTGTGGGTCATGGAAGTAATTCCTCGCTTACTCCCGCCAGGGGCGGGCTCGTGGACGGTGTGGATGGGGCGGTTCACTCGGGTCACTCGCTCACTTCTGTCGGTGTCGGTGCTGGTCGCACCGAGTGGGTGTCAGGAGTGGGCGGTGAAGTGGGTTCCCACTCGCCGCGGCCCGGTTCACTGGCCCGCTCACTCGCCGCGCCGACGTGAGAGCAGGGGTTAGCGCCGCCGCGGCGGGTTAGATTTCTAACCCGGCGCCTCACCGGCCCTGACCCGCCGGTGACCAGCAGGGAGTTAGCAAGTTAGCCGAGTTAGATCCCCGCGCGAGACCCGCTGCAACCCCCCGGAAACGGTCTCCCGCCACCACGCCGGTTCGCCTAACTCGGCCTCCCGGCGTGGCGCCGCCGACCGGGTTTCCGGGGCGGGGCGGCTACGCGGTTTACGTGGTTACGTGGTTTGGCCTTGACCTGCGGTTTTGCTGCACCCCTAACCACGTTCGCTACGTGGTTAGGGACCAAACCACGTGCCGTACGTGGTTAGGTCTGCCGTGTTTGTGCTGGTCAGCCCCTAACCGCGTAACCACGTAAACCACGTCAGGTCTCGGTGGTGTGGGTGGCGATGTAGACCTCCTTTCCGCGTCCGGGCTTGCCGTCGGCGCGCGGCAGCTTCGTGCAGGCGATGCGCCCGGCATCGACCAGGTCATTGAGGTGGCCGGTGATGGTGTCCTTGTCGGCGTTGCCCCGGAAGAACTTCGCCCGGACCTCCTCTCGGCTACGGCCCTGTTCTCCGGCTTGCGCAATCCAGTCGGCCAGCCGGTCGGCCGCGCTGCTCCCGAAGATGGCGCGGGCGGAGTCGACGGCGTAGCGGATGAAAGCGGCGGCTGCTTCGAGGTGGGTAGGGGTGATCAGGTGGGAGCCGTCGAGCGCGGCATGGATACCTGCGATGCGCAGGCAGTTCGGTGCGGCGCGGGAGAGGAACTGGACTACGGGGCCGTCGTCGGTGGTGTAGCCGCCGAACTCGACGTAGAGGCGCCGCCACAGGTAGGCGGCCTGGTCGGTGAGGTCGAGCCCACGCAGCTGCCCGCCGGTCTCCAGCCTGGTGCCGAGGTCGGCGCCGAGGCGGGTCAGCAGGTGCGGGTCCGCGCCGGTGCCGCCGGGCAGGAACCGGGTTTGGGCGACCAGGACGGGCAGGAACCGGTTGTAGGTGCCCCCGGCCAGGTCCGAGCCCGACAGCTTCGAGCGGAACTCACCGGGCGTGATGTGGGTCAGGATGCCGATGTGGGTGTCGCGCACGATGCGCGCGTTCACCCCGAGGGTGGACAGGTCGCCGCCCTCCCACGCGGCGCGCAGCGTCGCCGACAGGGTGTTGCCGTCGCGGCGCATCCGGGCCATGACCGAGGCCCATTCCGGCTCGAACGCCAACAGGCGCCGGTCCCCCGGCGGCAACAGCCCACCGCGCCGCTTCGCCTTGCCCGCGGAGTCCTCCGCCGCGTCGTCGGTGGACTCGGTGTCGTCGGCGGCGAACATCTGCGCCAGGCCCTCACCGGAGGTCAGTCCGGAGTGGACGTGCGAGGCCAGAAACCACGGATCAGCCCCGTGGAGAAGGCGTTTCGCCGCCGACCACCCGGCGCCCTTGCGGCCGATACCGGTCCGGCCGATCACCATCGGCCACACCAGCAGCGGATGCCGATCGTCCCCGGCCCGGATGTGCGGACCGCTCCCGAGGTGCACGCCGGTGGTGGCCAGCAGTGAGGCCAGGATGTTGACCGGGTCCGCCTCGCTGGTCGGCTCGACCTGGCCGACCAGGTGCCCGAGGAACGTCGAGAACATCGCGTCGTCGCGTTCGGGGAGTTCGACGCGGGCGCGCTGGATCTGAGCGTGCGCCTGCCGGTCGATCTCCGGGTCCGGCGGCAGGGCTACCGCAGGGCTACCGGGGGCGCGGCCAGCGCCGGTAGGGGTCTCGGTAGCGGTGGGGTTACCGGGGTTACTGGCGGTGCGACCGGCATCGGTAACCCCCGGCGGGTCGCCGACCAGGTGCAGCCGGGGCCGCCCTGGTTCGGTGCCCGAAGTGGGCTCGTGTGTGCTCATCGGTAGGGGTCTCCCGTTCGTCACCCACCGGCCCGACAGAGGCCGGGACAGTGGGGGTCAGCGGTAGGCGGAAGGGGTGCGGCGGGAGGGGTATCCGGGGGTATCCCGTTGCAGTTCACCGGCCCCGAGAACCCGGTTCTCGGGAGGGGCCTCGGCCCCTCTCCGGCGGGTTCTTCCCATGCAGGTCACCGGGGTCTCGGACCCGGCTCAATCCGGGGTCGATCGCGGGGGTCGATCGCCCTCGATCCGGCCTCGATTCGTGCTGGTCGCAGCCCGATCGAGGCACGACCAGCACCAATCGGTGTTCCTGCTGGTCGCGTCCTCGCGACCAGGCCGGACACCCCGTCCCGCCGGGCGACTAGTTGGGGTGGCAGTGGTCCGGTGCGAACTCGACCGGGTGCACCGCCACATCCAGCTCCATCGCTGTCAGCGCGTCGGTGAGGGCCTCGGCCAAGGCGTAGCGCGTCCGATCGAGGTACGGGCCGCGCTGGTCCACCAGCACCCGCAACCCACGACCCAACCGGTCCCACTCCGAGCGGGGCGCGATGGTGTAGAGCCTGGCGACGTAGGCAGCCAGCTGCGGCACCGTCGCCGCCCGAAGCTCCCAGTCCTCCACCGGGCACAGGTACAGGGCCGTAAGCACCCCGTCGCGGGTGATCTCCTGATCGACCCTCACGAGATCACCCCCAACTCGACCGGGTCCGCGGCGGCGTCGGCCAGCGCCCGCAGGTGCCGTGTCAGCACGGAGCGGGTGCCGCCGTTGTCCACCGCGGTCAAGCACACCTTGATCCAGTGCGGGGCCGGGCCGTGAGCACAGGAGTGCGCCACCGCGCCCTCCACCGCCGCCTGACACGACACCACGCCGTGCACGTACGCCCGGTTCGCCCGGCCCCCGTACCCGCCTGACCTGGTCGACCAGGTCAGGCCCGCGACGTCCCCGAGGCGATAGACGGCCCGCAGGGGGCTGTTCCAGTGCCGCCGGACCGTGACCGGGGTGTCCGGTGGCAGCCACCGCCCCCGGTGCTCGACCAAAGCCGCCTGGTGGCGCGGGCTGACCTTGCGGGCCAGGTGCCGGTCCTGCCGGTAGGCCCACGCCCGTTCCAGGTCCACCCGATGCGCCCCGTTCTGAAGCCACGAGTGCAGGCGGCCGAACGCGGCCCGCTGCCCGGTCTGCGCCTGCCGGTGGTGCACCGCCTGCACCGCGCGCACCGCGGTCTGCGACCAGGTGTCCTGCCCGTACCCGGACAACGTGCCCGAACACAGGATCACCCCCTGTTCCAGCCCCGGAACCCGCACCGTCACCAACGCCTGCTGCTCTGCGGGCAACAGCGGCACGAACCGGCCGATCTCGGTCCGCACCCCGAACCCGCCACCACCCGGCGCGGGGTCGCCGGGCCGCCGCGTCAACGCCGGCATCACGCGGTCACCCCCCACTCGCCGGAAGTAGCGACGGCGTCCGTGCAGATCAGCAGCGACAGGTGACCGCGCCGACGCACGCAGCGCCACCCCTGCGCCTGATCGCCCGGCTGCTGGACGGGGCCGGACTCGGCGAACCCGAGCGTCGCCGGGGACACCCCGAACACCTCGCACAGCTCGGCGCACCAGTCCGTCGGCGACACCCTGCCCAGTTCCCACTCGGTGTACATCCGCTTCAGGCTGGCGTCCTTCGGCGGCATCTTCCCCTGCCCCCGTCGCGCGGCCTTGAGCTTCGCCCGGACCTCGCCCTGCGTCATCCCACTGGCCGCCCGCGCCTGCTTCAGCAACGTCACACCTACCTCCGCTGCGGCCATCACGCGCTCACCTCCGCCAGCGCGCGGCGCCGCGAAGCGCTCTTCGCCGACCGGGACGCGGTCGGAGCGAACACCTCGACCACCCGCGCCCGCAGCGCCTGGGCCAAGGCGTACTCGGCCGAACCGGACCGGGCCTCCTCAAGATCCACGCTGACGCTGGTCAGGAACGCGCTGTCCTCGGACAGCAGCGTCTCCACCACCACCCGCCGCACCATGTCGTCGTCGGCCAGCTCGTCCAGCCCCATCCCGCCGGTGGCCACGATGTAGAGCGCGGCCACGATGTCCTCATAGGACATCGGAACCGTCATCGACACCTGCACCGCCGCAGGCGTGTCGTTGCCATCCCGGTGCGCCGCCTGGAAAACCACGCCGTGACCACCGATCGAACCCTTGGCGAACTCACCCATGATCACGCCACCTCTCCAGCCGAACCCTGCTCGTTGTCGGCCAACTCGCCCGACAGCGATTCCTCGCCGGTCACGAACGCCTCGTAGGCCGCCTGCGAGCACTGCTCGACGTAGTGGTTCAGCGCCTCCCCCTGGATCCGCACCGCGCCCTTGCCTTCACCGAGCTTCATCGCGTCCAGCCGTCCGGACTCGATGGCCCGGTAGATCGTGTTCACCGACACGTCGAACATCTCGGCGACTGCCTTGACCCGGTAGAACCGGCTACCCTCGAACTGCATCGAGATCTCCCAACTTCGATGTCCGCCCCGATCGGTGTGCCAGCACCGGTCGGGGCTTTTGCTTGGCTTCCGCTGGGATCAGCGGGACATGTGCAACGTTAGACAACTTAGCCGACCTAGTCAAAGCTATGTCGCCTAGTTGGCCTAGCGGCGAGATCTCGCTACCCTTGCTGACATGCGAAAAGTCGACCCAGATGACCCTCAAGCGCCCTTTCAACAGGTAGCCGATGACCTCCGCTCCTCGATCCACTCCGGCGAGCTCCAGCCCGGCGTCCGCCTCCCCAAGCAATCCGAGCTGGCGGACGGCTACGGCGTATCCCTGGGCACGGTGAAGTCGGCCCTCGGCGTTCTGCGCGAGGAAGGCCTGATCGTTAGCCGCCAGGGCGAAGGTTCCTGGGTACGCCGCTCGCTTCCGGACCTTGTCGAGCGGGCGGCATCCGCCTCCGCGAATGACGTGCCCGCCATGCTGGAGCGGGTCCTGCAACAGCTCGATCAGATCAACACGCGCCTTGCGCGTATCGAAGAACGTCAAGAGCGCTTGTGATCCGCGCAGCACCTTCGCCCGCGCCGAGGCAGCCGACGGCGGAGGCCCGCCGACCGTCACCCGCAATCCACTAAGGACCCACGAAAGCCCTTGTGTGCCTGCTATTTCCATGACTCCACAATCACCTGGGCCCCCACGTGTCCCACAGTGTCGGGAGGGGGTCACCGAGGTGACACGGTGATACGGCCGTGTCACCTCGGTGACACCGCCCGCATCACGGACGGGCAGTGCCACACTGGAGCCGGGCACCTACCTTGGGAGGCCGGATGACCGAGGACGCACCGACCTGGGCGCGCCGAATCCGTGCTATGCGCGAAGCACGCGGATGGTCGCAGCCGAAGGCGGTTGAGGAAATGCGCTCGCATTCCTCCGACGAACTGCCGAGCGCGGAACATCTGCTTCGCCGCTGGAAGGCATGGGAGCGCGGAGAGAACAAGCCCAGCGATTTCTATGCATCGATCGTTGCGGCAACACTGGGCACGGTCACCGCCGCCCTATTCCCACCCCCCACGCGCCCCGGAAACGATCTCGATCTCGTCAATGCGACGGGGATGGATACGCTCGAAATTGTCAGCCATCTTCATCGATCTGACGTCAATGACGCCACCCTCGAAGCTGTACGCATCACGGTGGACAAGTTGTGCTCGGAGTACTCCCGCCTTCCAGCGAAAGACCTGATCGGCGAGGGGCGCCAGTGGCTACGCCGCCTTGTTGAGATGCAAGAGCAGAGGCTCACCTTCCGTCAGCGCCGCGAAACGCTCGAACTCGCCGGTTGGCTGGCCTTGTTGGTTGGCTGCCTGGAGTACGACTTGGGCGACCGCCGACGCGCCGAGTCCACTCGCCGGTCGGCACTCAGCCTTGGCAAAGAGGTTGGCAGCAATGGCATTCTCGGCTGGGCGCACGAAATGCAAGCTTGGTTCGCCCTGACGTCAGGGAACTACCGGGGCGTGATCTCGGCAGCAGCAGCCGGGCAGCAAGCCGCAGGAAACCACAGTGTGGCCGTTCAGCTCATCGCGCAGGAAGCGAAGGCATGGGCACGAATGGGACGTACCGAGGAGATGCGCAACGCCCTTGAACGGGGCCGCCTGGTTCTCGACGGAATGCCCTACCCCGAGAACATCGAGAACCATTTCGTCGTCGACCCGTCGAAGTACGACTTCTACGTGATGGACTGCTATAGGCACGTCGGAGAGAACCGCATGGCGCGAGAACTGTCCGAGGAAGTCATTCGGGCAAGCAAGGACTTCAACGGGTTCGAGCGCTGGCCGATGCGAATCGCCGAGGCCCAGGTGACACTCGGAGTCGTGGCCGCACGAGAGGGGGACTTGGAGGAGGCGGTGACGCATGGCCGACGGGCGCTGAGCGGCGACCGGAAGTCGCTTCCCTCGCTCACGATGGTCGCCCAAGACCTGTCCCAGGTGCTCGGCGAGCGCTACCGGGGTGAGCCCGAAGCAGACGCCTACGTGGAGCAGCTCAAGGCGCTTCGGCCTGACGTCTGAGCCTTCGGAGGCCCGGGCACGGTGGGCTCAGTTGTGGGCTCAGTTCGCCGCCGTTCGCCGTTCCCCTGATGTCCCGCGACTCACGGTGAGCAGGGCGGTTGAACCCAGCCGCACCCCGGTGAACTCCGCGCCCAATCCCTCTTAATCAGCGGGTTCGGGGTTCGAGTCCCTGTTGGCGCACCGAAACCCCAGGTCATCGACCTGGGGTTTTTCTTTTGCCCATCGAGCCGGTGAGAATCCCGCGCCTTTCCGCGATCGCGTCCAGCAGGGCGGAAGAATCCGGGGGCCGGAGATCCGGCATCGGCCGGTCCCGCCCCCCGCGAGGAACGGGACCGGCCTCGTCGGTGCCCCGCGGGCACGCGCCGCGCACCCGGGAACCGCCGCCGATCAGCGGACCGAGCCGACCATCTGCCCGTCCGGAGCGCACTCGGCGCCGCCGACGTCCGGCCGCGACACGACCTCGTCCAAGTGCTTGCTGCAGTTCTCGAACGTCCCGTACTCCCCGAGGACCTCGTTGTGCCAGGCGAGCGCGGTACCCGCGCCCATCAGGGAGGCACCGGCGCCGGTGGCGCAGAGGACCATCGCAGCCATGCTCTTGCGGAACCGCATCAACAACACCTTCTCCACGAGGATCACGTGCGAGCGGCGCTCTGCCGCTCTGCCGCCCGCGACCCTAGGAACCACCCGCGGCCGGCCTCGGGGCTCGTTCGGCCGGACGGGGGATCCCCTCACGGGAGCGCCGCCCCGGAGCTCGCGGTTCAGGGGATGAGCAGGACCCGGCCGAAGGCGCCGCGGCCCTCGATGTGGCGGTGCGCCTCGGCCGCTTCGGCGAGCGGGAACTCGCGGTCGACGACCACGGTCAGCTCGCCCGCGGCGACCCGGGCGATGAGGCGTTCGATCAGCGCGCGGGTGCGGGCGGGGTCGTGCGCCATCTCGCCGCCGAAGTAGACGCCGTTGAGCGAGGCGCTCTTGAACATCAGCGGATCCAGCCGCGGCGGGTTCGGCTCCCGCCCGGCCTGGCCGACCCAGCTGATCCGGCCCCGGTAGGCCAGCGCGGCCACGCTGCTCTCCAAGGTGCGGCCGCCGACCGGATCCACCACCAGGTCGACGCCGCGGCCATCGGTGAGCTCGGCGACCCGGGCGGCGACGTCCTCCTCCCGGTAGTTGATCGCGTGGTGCAGGCCGTGCTCGCCGAGCCGCGCCAGCTTCTCCGCGCTGGAGGCGGTGCCGAGCACCGTGGCGCCCGCCGCCGCGGCCAGCTGCACCGCGGCCAGGCCGACACCACCCGCCGCGGCCTGCACCAGCACCACCTCGCCCGCGCGCAACCGGCCGAACTCGAACAGGCAGTCGTCGGCGGTGCCGAACTCGACGGGGATGCCCGCGGCCAGCCGCGGATCCAGGTCGTCCGGGACCCGGTAGGCGTTGTGCTCCGGCACCGCGGCCAGCTCGGCGTGCGAACCGTGCGGCATGAACGCCACCGCCCGCTGCCCCTCGCGCAGGCCGGTGACGCCCTCGCCGACCGCGGCGACCGTGCCCGCGGCCTGGTAGCCGACGACGTGCGGCGTGGTCTCCGGCGGCGCGGACTGCCGGTGCAGCAGGTCGCCGCCCTGCACGCCGACGGCCTCGATGCGCAGCAGCACCTCCCCCGGACCGATCTCCGGGTCGGGGACGTCCGCGTAGCGCAGCACGTCCGGCCCGCCGTTCTCGTAGTACACCGCTGCTTTCACGACCACCACTCCCGATTCGATCGACGTCCGTTCCCGATCATGCCTCGTCCCGCTCGCGCATCTCCCGCACCGCTTCGCGGGCCTCCGCGCGGGAGGACGCGGTGGGCTTCGCCCCCGGCAGCGGCAGCCCCGCGGACTCCCGGGCGAACCAGGCCGCGACCAGCCCCACCACCCCGGCGGCCATCAGCAGGAACGCGGGCGCGGTGCTGTGGCCGGTGCCGGTGACCAGCGCCTGCGACAGCAGCGGGGTCGTCCCGCCGAACAGGGCCACCGAGATGTTGAACCCGATCGACACGCCGCCGTAGCGGACCTCGGTGGGGAACAGCGCGGGCAGGCTCGACGGCATCGTGGAGCTGAACGCGATGAGCATCAGCCCGATCAGCACCAACCCGGCCACCACCAGCCCCACCGAACCGCGGCTGATCAGCCAGAACGCCGGCCAGGACAGCACCACCAGCGCCCCCGACCCCGCCGCGATGATCGGCAACCGGCCGATCTTGTCCGAGGCGCGCCCGAGCCGCACCACGAAACCCATGATGATCAGCATGGTGACCAGCACGAACACCAGTGCCGAGGTGTGCGCGTAGTGCAGGTCCGCGGTGATGTAGGTCGGCATGTAGGAGGTGAGCATGTAGTTGACCACGTTGAACACCGCCACCATCGCCACGCACAGCAGCAGCGGCCGCCAGTGGTCGCGGAAGATGGTGCGGTAACCGGCCAGCCGGCCCTCGTCCTCGCCGCCGCTCTCCTGCTGCTGTTGGGCGGGCGTCTCCTCCAGCCGGAATCGCAGGTACAGCCCGATCACGCCGAGCGGCGCCGCCAGCAGGAACGGGATCCGCCAGCCCCAGTTCACCATGTCCTGCTCGCCCAGGGTCGTCAGCAGCGCGGTGACCACGGCGGCACCGAGCGAATACCCCGCCAGGGTGCCGAACTCCAGCCAGCTGGCGAGGAAACCGCGCCGCTTGTCCGGCGAGTACTCGGAGACGAACGTGGTGGCCCCGCCGTACTCGCCGCCGGTGGAGAAGCCCTGCACGACCCGGGCCACCAGCAGCAGGATCGGCGACCAGATGCCGATGGTGGCGTACGAGGGGATCAGGCCGATGGCGGTGGTGCCCGCCGCCATGGTCATCATCGTGATGGCCAGCACCTTCTTCCGCCCGATCCGGTCCCCCAGCGGGCCGAACACGAACCCGCCGAGCGGCCGCACCAGGAACGCGACGGCGAACGTGGCGAAGGTGGCCAGCAGCTGCGCGGTGGCGTTCCCGGCCGGGAAGAACACCTTGCCGGTGATGACCACGAGGTAGCTGAAGACCCCGAAGTCGAACCACTCCATCATGTTGCCGATGCCGGCCGCGGTGACCGCCCGCCGCACGTTACCGACCTTGACGATGGTGACGAGGTCGTCGAGCCGACGAACCGGCCCGGTGCGACGTCCCGTCCTCGACGATGGCATCCGCTGCGCCTCCTCGGCCTGGTTCCGGGTCCGGGCCAGGGGGTACCCGAGATCGGGTCCGGGCACGCCCGCCGCTCCCCGACCGGGTGCACGAGCACCGCTGACCAGGCACGTCGCCTGCTGGGATTTTTTCCGGGCCCCCGTTCGTTGATCCCTTCCGACGGATCGGCCTGCGTTTGTGCCTGGGGGGTGGTGTGGAGCAGTCCGGACGCACGTTCCCCGCACCTCCGGCAGCGCGCCCGGTCCGGCCGCGCGAAACCGGCCGCGCCCGTTCCCGTCCAGCACACTCGGACGCGGCCTGCGCGGCGCGTTCCGGGAACGACCGCGCGGCACCTCTTCCCGTTCTTGTCGGACACCGACGGAGATCTCCATGTCCCACCACACCACCATCTCGCTGCGGGTGAACGGCGAGGACCGTTCGCTCGCGGTCGACAACCGCACGACGCTGCTCGACGCGCTCCGCGAGGGCCTCGACCTGACGGGCACCAAGAAGGGCTGCGACCAGGGCCAGTGCGGCGCCTGCACCGTGCTGCTCGACGGGCAGCGCGCCGTGTCCTGCCTGCAGCTGGCCGTCGCCGCCGACGGATCCGAGGTCACCACCGTCGAGGGCATCGCCGACGGCGACCGGCTGCACCCGGTGCAGCAGGCGTTCCTCGACTTCGACGGCTACCAGTGCGGCTACTGCACGCCCGGGCAGATCTGCTCGGCGGTCGCCGTCCTCCAGGAGCACGCGGCGGGCTGGCCCAGCGCCGCCACCGAGGACGTGCGGCCCGAGGCCGGCGCCCCCGCCCTGGACGCCGCGGAGATCCGCGAGCGGATGAGCGGCAACCTGTGCCGCTGCGGCGCGCACAACTCCATCGTCCGCGCGGTCGCGCAGGCCGCCACCATGCACGAGGTCGAGAGCACCGTGTCCCGCGGTGGAACGGAGGTCTCGGCGTGAAGGAGTTCGAGTACCGGCGCGCCACCGACGTGCGCACCGCCACCACCCTGCTCGCCGAGAACCCGGACGCGCGGTTCCTCGGCGGCGGCACCAACCTCGTCGACCTGATGAAGGTCGGGGTGGAGACGCCGCCGCAGCTGGTGGACGTGCGCCGGCTGCCGCTGGACGCCATCGAGGTCGCCGCGGACGGCGGGCTGCGCATCGGCGCCACCGCCACCAACAGCGACGTCGCCAACCACCCGGAGGTGCGGCGCCGCTTCCCCGCGCTCGCCCAAGCGGTGCTCGCGGGCGCCTCCGGTCAGCTGCGCAACGTGGCCACCGTCGGCGGGAACCTGCTGCAGCGCACCCGCTGCGGCTACTTCGCCGACGTCACCCAGCCCTGCAACAAGCGGGTGCCGGGCAGCGGGTGCCCGGCCATCGAGGGCGAGCACCACAACCACGCGATCTTCGACTGGTCCGAGCAGTGCGCGGCGACCAGCCCGTCGGACATGGCGGTGCCGCTGGCCGCGTTCGACGCCGTGGTGTCCTACGAGACCGCCGACGGCACCGGCGAACTGTCCTATTCGGACTTCCACCGCCCGGTGGGCGACCGGCCGGACGCGGACGTCGCGCTGCCCGCGGGCGCGCTGATCACCGGGATCACGTTGCCCGGAGCGGAGATCGCGGCCCGCTCCCGGTACCGGAAGGTGCGGGAACGGGCCTCCTACGCGTTCGCGAACGGCTCGATCGCCGCCGCGCTCGACGTGCGCGACGGGGTCGTCTCCGACGTGCGGATCGCGTTCGGCGCGGTCGCCAACCGGCCGTGGCGGGCGCGCGCGGCGGAACGCGCGCTGCTGGGCCGCCCCGCCACCGCCGCCGAGTTCGGGGCCGCCGCCGACGCCGAACTCGCCGCCGCGACACCCCTGCCGGACAACGCCTACAAGGTTCCGCTGGTCCGGAACCTCGTGGTGTCCGTGCTGACCGAGCTCGCCGAGGAGGCCACCCGATGACCACCGTCGACCCGCGGCTGAGCGCCACCGGCACCACCACCGCACCCGCGGACACCGGCACCGCCGGATCCGCGCGCACCCGGCTCGAAGGCCGCGCCAAGGTCACCGGCGAAGCCCGCTACGCGGGCGACCACCCCATCGAGGACCTCGCGCACGGCTCGCTGGTGCTGTCCACGATCGCCCGCGGCCGGATCCGCTCCATCGACGACGCCGCGGTGCTGGACATGCCGGGCGTGCTCACCGTGCTGCACCACGGCAACGCGCCGCGGCTCAACCCGGAAGCGGGGATCTTCGGCCCCGACGCCGGGCTGCAGCTCCTCCAGGACGACCGGGTGCAGTACGTGGGGCACCCGGTGGCGCTGGTGGTGGCGAAGACGCCGGAGCAGGCGCGCGCCGCCGCCGACGCGCTCCAGGTCGCCTACGAGGAGGAACCGCACGACGCCGAGTTCCGCGCCGACCACCCCGCCGAGTACGCGCCGCAGGGTGCGGGCACCGTCGACAAGGGCGACGTGGACGCGGAAGCCGACGCGGCCGCGGCCGTCGTCGAGCACACCTACACCACCCCCGAAGAGCACCACACGGCGATGGAACCGCACGCCTCCATGGCCCGCTGGGAGGACGGCAGGCTGGAGGTCGTCGACGCCAACCAGGGCTCCTACCTGGTCGCGCAGGTCGTGGCGACGCTGTTCGACCTGGACCCGGCGGCGGTGCGGATCCGCTCCGAGCACGTCGGCGGCGGTTTCGGCTCCAAGGCCCTCGGCCCGCAGCTGGTGCTGGCGGTCATGGCCGCGACGCGGCTGCAGCGCCCGGTGCGGGTGGTGCTGACCCGGCCGCAGGTCTTCGCGATCACCTCGTTGCGCTCGGCGACCGAACAGCGGGTGCGGCTGGCCGCGGACGCCGACGGCCGGTTGCGCGCCGTCGACCACGAATCGCGCTCGTTCACCTCCACCGTGAAGGAGTTCGTGGAGCTCGGCACCGAGCTCACCGGCGTGATGTACGCGTCCGAGGCGATCCGCACCCGAACCGGGGTGGTGCCGCTGAACGTGCCCTCGCCCGGCTGGATGCGCGCGCCCGGCGCGGCACCCGGCTCGTTCGCGCTGGAATCGGCGATGGACGAGCTCGCGCAGCGGCTCGACGTCGACCCGGTGGAGCTGCGGCTGCGCAACGAACCGACCGTCGGCCCCGCCTCCGGGAAGCCGTTCAGCAGCCGCAGGCTGGTGGACTGCCTGGAGCAGGGCGCGAGCCGCTTCGGCTGGTGGCAGCGGGATCCGCGGCCCGGGGTGCGCCGGGACGGGCGCTGGCTGCTCGGCACCGGGGTCGCCGCCGGATCGTTCGGCGCCGGGCCGATGCCCTCCACCGCCGCGATCACCGCCGAGGAAGACGGGACCTACGAGGTGCGCATCGCCGCCGCCGACATCGGCACCGGGGCGCGCACCGCGCTCGCCCAGGTCGCCGCGGAGGCGCTGGACGTGCCGCTGGAGGCGGTGCGGATCCGGATCGCCGACAGCGACTTCGGACCCGCGTTCATCGCGGGCGGCTCGCGCGGCACCGAATCCTGGTCGTTCGCGATCATCGAGGCCGCGCGGGCGCTGCAGAAGAAGCTCGCGGCCGGGGAATCCGCCCCGGTGACCGCGCGCGCCGACACCACCGAACTCATCGGCGCCCGCGAACAGCTCGAACGGCACTCGTTCAGCTCCCAGTTCGCCGAGGTCGCCGTCGACGTCACCAGCGGTGAAGTGCGGGTGCGGCGACTGCTGGGCATGTTCGCCGTCGGGCGGATCATCAACCCGCTCACCGCGCGCAGCCAGTTCGCCGGCGGCATGATCATGGGCTTGTCGATGGCGCTGCACGAAGAGGGCGTGCGGGACTCCAGCGGCCGCCAGGCCAACGCGAACCTCGCCGGGTACCACATCGCCGCGCACGCCGACATCCCCGAGATCGACGTCGACTGGGTCGACGACCCCGACCCGGGCAACCCGTCCGGGGTGAAGGGCATCGGTGAGGTCGGCATCGTCGGCACGGCCGCGGCGATCGCCAACGCCGTGTGGCACGCGACCGGGGTGCGGCACCGGGAGCTGCCGATCAGCTTGGACAGGGTGCTGGAGGCGGCCGGGTAACCGCGTCGGCGGCCCGCTCGCCCCGCAACGGGAAGTCCTCGTCGTCGTCCGGTCTGCGCGGGCGGCGCTGGCCGGTCGGGCGGGTCGCGGACGAGCCGGGCGGGCCGGACCCCGGCGGGCTCGGCGGCGTCGGGCCGGGCCGCTGCTGCGGCTCGTCGTCCTCCGGCGCCGCCCACGTGGCGGACCCCGGTGCCTCGTCCTCCGGCTCGTCCGGTTCCTCCGGGAAGCGGTCGCGCAGGTTGTCCAGCATCAGCGACCGGGTCTGGCGATCCTCGTCGCCGAGCTGCTCGGACATCACCTCGCCGACGCGGGAGGCGATGTCGCCCTGCGCCTGGCGGATGGTGCCGAGGATCTGCGCGGACAGCTCATCCAACGGCATCGAGCGGATCTTCTCCGAGAACTCGATGCCGGTGAGGCCGCCGTCGGCGCGCACCGTCACCTTCACCCGGCCGTCCGGGCCCGTGGCGGTCAACCGGATCTGCTCGGTCTCCTCGCGCACCGCCTCGTAGCGGCGGGCCTTCTCCTCGACGCCCTTCACCCAGTCTTCGATGCGCCGTTCCGGGTCGTCCGGGTCGCTGCCGAGTGCGGCGAAGCCCGCTGGTCCGGACATGTTCTTCCCTCCGATGTGCTGCTCGATGACGTGCGCGCCCGCGCGCCCGCGGCGGGGTGGGGCTACGGCATCGTCTCCGGGTCGATCCGCGGGGTGGTGCCGAGCACCTGCTGCGAATGACCCTGGACGGCCGGAGTCTGCACCTGCCCGCCGTGCGGAGCGTTCATCGCCGTCGGGGCTTGGACCTGCTCGGTCGGGCGGGGCACGGTTCCCCGCTGCTGCTCGGTCATGCCGTCCGACGGAGTTCCCCGCTGCCGCTGGGAAAACCCGGTGGGTGACGTGCCCTGCTGCTGTTCGGAGGCGCCGCCGGGCAGCGTGCCCTGCTGCTGTCCGGTAGGGCCGGCGCCGCCGGACAGCAGTTGGAACTGCTCGGATCCCTCCGGCACGGTGCCGTGCAACTTCTGGAAGGACTGCGAGTCGTCCTCGTCGTTGGTGTCGTACTCCTCGGCGCTGGTGCGGACGTTCTGCGCGGTGGTCTCGATGCCTTCGCGGGCGGCCTGCAGCGCCGGATCCCTTCCTGCTCGGTCGGGTTGATGATCGGCGGCAGGAACGAGCACAGCAGCCCGTAGGCCTCGTCGGACATGCTGACCTGTTCAGCGGCCGAGATCGCGGTGTCGATCCGGTCGGTGAGCGCGTCGAGGTGGGCGGCGTGCGCCGTCAGATCCTCGGAGACGACTTCGTAGGCCATGCGGGGAGATCCTCTCCGGATGCGTTGCGCGGCAGGGTGATCATCGGGACATGAGCTCCGCGGAGTCCACATTGGACAGAACTTCGCCGAGCCGCTGCTCGACGCGGCCCGGCTCGGCGGACATGATGCTCAGCCAGCCCCGCTCGCCGATCAGCAGGTAGCGGCCCTGGGCGGTGCCCAGCCAGCTGATGAGCGTCCGCGCCCGGGCCCCGCCGCGGCGGACGCCAAGCTGCCCACCACCGCGGCGGTTCTCCGCCAGCTCCACCAGCGCGGCCGCGTCCTGTTCGGACACTCCCGCCCGCACCAGCGCGGTGTGCTCGTCGAGATCGCCACCGAACGGGTCGTCACCGGGATCGTCCTCGTCCGCGGCCTTCGCCGGCACCTCCTGGCGCACCGTCAAGGACCGCCCCTTGCCCGGATCGGCGGGTGGCAGCACGCCCGCCACCACCGCGGCCAGCGCGCCCGGCCGGAAACCGCGCAGCGACAACCGGTCCCCGTCCAGCACCGCCAGCACCCCGGACCGGCGGTCCGCGGCGGCCAGCGCCCGGACCGTCCCGCCCACGTGGCCGACGACGCGCACCGAGATCTCGTGGACCGCCGGCAATCGCAGCAGCCCCTCCAGCTCGGCGTCCAGCCGGTCGCCGGTGGCGAGACCGCGCTCGGTCAGCGTGCGGAACGCCTCGGCGGTGCGCGCCGCGCGCTCCCCGCCGGTCGCACCGATGCTCGGCACCCGCAGCGGGTACGGCACCCGGCCCAGGTCGAGCGCCCCGGACACCAGGTCGAACTCGACGGCGGACAGCACGAAGTCCGCTTCGCCCATCACTTTCCCCTCATCAGCACGCGCGTGATCGCGCACCGGCCCGGATAGGCCGGTGCGCCGGACGACGCGGTCAGTCCTTGTCCTTCTTCTTCGGCTTGCCACCGCCGATGACCGGCGGCGGCAGGTTCACGCCGTGGGCCTCGACGATCGGCGTGCTCTCCAGGTACTTCGCGCGGCGCTCCTGGTCCTCGCCGCCCTTGCCGCGGTTCGCCTGCCCCGGCGCACCACCGGCCATGCCGCCCGCACCGGCCTGGCCGGTCGCACCCGCCGCGCCGGCCGCACCCGCCGGCTGGCCACCTGCCGTGCCGCCGGTGGGTCCGACGCCGGCCCGGCCGCCCGCACCGGGGCCGGAACCGCCCGAAGCGGCACCTCCCGAGCCCGCGCCACCGGCGCCGACCGCTCCGCCGGAGCCACCGGACGTGCCCGGAACCGACGGGATCGAACCGGACCAGCCACCGCGGGAACCACCCGGACCACCGGAACCGGGGCCACCGCCCGGGTTCTTGGCGAACGGGTTGGGGGGGTGATCGCGGTCGGCGCGTCCGGCCGGACACCGGCCGCGGCGGCTGGTAGGTGCCGCGACCGGTGATGTCCGGCGACGACGGGTTCGGCACCGAGCGGGGCTTCGCGGACTGCGGGGTCGTGCCGCTCGGCTTGACGTGCTTGACCGTCGGCGGGTCGAAGTTCGACTTAGCCGCGGGCGTCCGGCCACCCGGCCCCGAACGCGAGGTCGGCGTCCAGCGCGCGGGAGTGGTGCTCCATCTTCCGCATGACCTGCACGGCCTCGTCGTGCTTGGAGTCCACTTCTTCCGCCTGTTCGGACAGGTCGCTGTAGGCCATCACCATGCCTTGGAGCGCGTTCATCCCGGTTCCGCCCGCGGCCCACCGGTCGGCGATCTCGTGGTTGAACTCGACGTCGACCGGCTCCGGCATGCTGGACTTGGCCTCTTCCATGGCCCGGCCCTGCTCCTCGACGTGCTTGCCGAGGTCACCGGCCGTCGAGCCCGCCTCCGAGGTCCACCCGGCGATCTCGTGGATCGCGCCGCGCGCCGCGGTCGCCGCCTCGCCCTGCCAGCCGTGCTCGGTACCGCGGAGCCGTTCCGCCATGCGCTGCGCGGCCTCGCCCATCTCGGCGCCCAGCCGGGACCACTCGCCGGCGAGTTCGCCGACGCGGCCCGGATCGTTGTCCTGGTGCACCGCGTCGTACAGCTCGCGGTGGCTGTAGGAACTCCAGTTCTGGACGTCCACCAAGGCCCGGTCGTCGTCGGACGACCGCGCGCTCTTCGCCCGCATCACGGCCTGCTGCTGTTCTGCCACTTCCACTTCCCCCTCCGGGGGCGGTTCGCGTGCGCATCGCCACCGGCCTGGTCCTGCGGCCGAACCGGCCGCGCCACTCCGCTGCACGCCCCGGACGCGCAGGCGTCCCACCGAAGCCACGGCGGGGCGCTCGTTCTCGATCGTCGAGCCGGAACGCGGCCCGCTACCCGCGGCCGGTCCGATCTCATCATGAAGATGTCCGCGGTCTTCTCCGTGGCCCCGCTGGACCACCGATCCGAAGGAGCTCCGAATGCGCGATTCAACGAGGGTGCGGGCGGCCGCCCCCGCCCGGGACCGCCCAAGGCCTCCATCCCCGCGACCGGAGTGGAGTGAACGGACCGCCTGTCCGATCTAGTTGGACGAACGGTCCGTTCACTCACGTCCGAGGCGGAGCGACGATCGCGGTGCCGCGACCCTCCGCGCCGCCGGCCGCCACCGCGGGAAGAGCGGGTGAACGGACCGTTCGTCCCATCCGGTTGGACGAACGGTCCGTTCACCCACATCACGGGCGGAGCAGGATCCTGATCGGGTCCCCCTCGTGCTCCCGCAGCCGCCGGATCCCCTCGGCGACTTCGTCCAGCGGGAGCACGGCGCTGACCGAGCCGGACACGTCGAGCCTGCCGCGGTCGGTCAGCTCCACCAGGTCTTCGAGGTGGCGCATCCGATAACCGGTGTGGCCGATGACGGTGTGCCGGTTGCGGACGAAGTGGATCTCCGGTCCGACGGCGAGCCGGTCGGGTGAGATGCCGACGAGCACGAGCCTGCCGCGGTGCCCGAGCGCGGCGTCGGCTTGGGTGAAGGTGGCGCTGCGCCCGACGCAGTCGAAGGCGGCACGCAGCCCGCGTCCGCCGGTGATCTCCGCGATCCGCGCCGCGACGTCCGGGTCCCCCGGGTCGAGGGCGAAGTCGGCGCCGAGCCCGATGGCGCGTTCGCGGGCGGATTCCAGCGGGTCGAGTGCGATGATCGGCGAGGCCCCGCAGATCCGGGCGAGCTGCACGAGGTGGGTGCCGATGCCGCCGAGTCCCCAGACGCCGACGGATTCGGCGGGCCGCAGCTGCGCGGTGTCGAGGGCGCCGTACGGGGTGGACACGGCGTCGGCGAGCACGGCGGCGTGTTCCAGCGGCACCGATTCGGGGACGTCGACGAGCGACACCGCCGAGGTCAGCACGTATTCGGCCCACGCGCCGTCGTAGTGGAACGCCAGCACTTGCAGGTCTTCGCACCGGTCGGTGCCACCACCGAGGAGGCACTCGGGGCATTCACCGCAGTCCTTGCCCGCGGCGATGACGACCCGGTCGCCGAGCTGCCGGTTGCGCACGCCCGCGCCGAGCGCGGCGACGACCCCGGCGGCCTCGTGCCCGGGCGTGATCTCGGGGAGCCGCGGCCGGATGTGCCCGTCGAGCTGGCTGAGGTCGGATTGGCAGATACCGCAGGCGGCGACGCGCACGAGCACTTCACCGGGCCCGGGCTGGGGGACGGGCACGTCGCGGACGGCGAGCTCACCGGTGGCGGCGTCGAACCGGACCGCGCGCATGGTGGCGGGAACCGGTCGGTCGAGGACAGCTGGCATGGGAGTGCCCTTTCTCGGTGTGCCCCGGCTTCGGGGCGCGGGAGGCGGTCGCGCACCGGCTCGCCCGGCACGACGGGCACGACGGGCGGCGGAGCACGAACGGGTCGGTGGATCAGTCGACGGCGGGTCGGTCGACGGTGGGTCGGTCGATTGGTGGAGTCGGTCGATCGGTGGAGTCGGCCGGAAACGGACTGCGGCGCAGGCGATCGGCGACGAGCACCGCTGCTCGACGGCACGAACGATCGGCGTAGCTCAACGGCGCGGACGGTCGGCAGCCAACCGCTCGACGGCACGAACGACCGGCAAGTGCAGCCACCGCGAGCGGCGAGCACGCACCCCCGGACCACCAGCACCACGACGCCCGGCAGCGGAAGCAGCGACACGCGCACCCGCCGAGCTCACCGCCCGATCAGCGAAGCGACCGAGCCGATCCGACCCGCGCGCTCACCCCCGGAATCCGGGCACCCCGCCGGAGAACAAGGTGCTCACCGAGTCGGCGAGCTCCGCGGGCGTCCAGTCGGCGTCGGCGTCGAGCAGCAGCCGGGCACCGGATTCGGCGGCGCCGACGGCGAGCGCCGCCAGCACACCGGCGCGGCGGTCGGCCTCGGGCGCGGTGTCGCCGAGCCAGTCGCGCAGCACCGGGGTGAGCCGTTCGACGGCCCGCGCCCGGGAGCCCTGCACGGCGCGCGCCCGGTCGGCCCGCACCTGGGTCCCGTACAGCAGCCGGTAGCTCTCCGGCGCGTCGCGGACGGCGGTGTAGTAGGCGATGAGCACGTCGCGCAGCGCGTTCGCCGGGTCCGGCTCGGCGCGGGCGGCGTCGAGTGCGGTGGCGAGCTGTTCGGTGAACCGGCGGCTTTCCCGCTCGTCGAGGGCGTGCAGCATGGTGTCGCGGTTGTTCCAGCACCGGTAGAGCACGGTCTTGGCGACTCCGGCTTCGGCGGCGACGGCGTCCATGGACACGGCGTCCCCCTCGCGCGCGGTCACGCGCAGCGCGGCGTCGAGCACGAGTTCCTTGCGGACGGCGAGCGGCAGGTGCTGCGCGCGTCCCCCCTTGGCGCCGGTCATGGCCGCGTCCTCCCCGGTTCGTCTCAGCTGTCGCGCATCGGGTGCATGCGCAGCAGGAAGGTCGGCGAGACCAGTCCCACCGGCAGCGGCAGCTTGCCGACCCTCATGTTGACGCGGCGGTAGTGCGCGTTCAGCGGCGGGCCGGAGATGAGGGTGTCGAGCGGGTCGGTGTAGGAGCCGCCGATGGTGAGGTCGACGTCGGCGGCGCGCTGCTCCAGCGGGTGATCGACGGTGCTGAAGGTGACGAGCCGGGGGACGGAGAGCCCGACGGTGCCGATGACGTTGCGGAACGGCTGGTTGAAGATCGGCGGCACCGAGTCGACCTCGTCGCCGAAGCGGCCGGTGATGCGGATGAGGTCGACGCCGCGGCGGCGCACGACGGCTTCGACGCGGTCGTCGTGCTCGGCCCAGTCGATCTCGGCCATCTTCTTGGGGAAGCCGAGGGTGTCGCGACCGCCGATGAGCGCGGTGTCGTCGTCGACGACGATCCACGGGCAGTGGGCGGCGCGGAACGGGCCGTGCTTGACGTTCAGGAACAGCGCGGCTTCGTGGTAGGTGCTGTTGAAGTTCGTCCACGGGTAGTCGACGACGAACAGGGTGGCGGTGCTGCTCTCGTCCATCTTGACCCCGGCGGGCAGCACGTGGTTCGCGGCGTCGCGGTCGATGGGGACGGTGGCGGAGAGGAACTTCGCGTTCTTGTACTTGTCGGCCTGGGGGCTCTGCCTGCGGCGGAGGTCGGCCTTGGCCTCGTCGAAGGTGAACTCCGGGCGGGCGTCGGCGGGGGCGACGCCTTCTTCGGACATCTGGACCTTGCCGACCTGGTGGGTCGTCATCTGTGCCTCCTCGTGTTTTGTACCTCGCAGTACAATCATTGTACTTACGGGTACAAAAGTCAAAGGTGCAGGTGAACAGCGCTGTTCGGCCGCCCGAGGCCGCGGACCGCCGCACGGGCGATCAACCGGCGGCCGAGCCGTCGTATCGTCCAGGACCGTCGGTGCCCGATCGGCTGCGAAGGAGCGGGCGGTGTCGAGTTCCACCACCGGAGGACCCTCGATCGCGGGGCGGATGGATCGCCTCCCGCTGATCGGCACGCATCGGAAGGCCACCACCGCCGTCGGGCTGGGGCTCTTCTTCGACATGTACGAGATCTTCCTGACGCCGGTGCTCAGCACCGCCCTCGTGCAGGAGTTCCAGCTCAGCACGGCCGAACTGCCGCTCGTGCTGGCCTCCACGTTCCTCGGCATGTTCGTCGGCACGCTGCTGCTCGGCAGGCTCGCCGACCGCATCGGGCGCCGCCGCGCGTTCTTGCTCAGCCTCGCCGTGTACTCGCTGTTCTCACTGCTCGGCGCGTTCAGCACCGGGCCGTGGATGCTGGCCGCCACCCGGTTCGTCGCCGGCGTCGGCATCGGCGCCGAACCACCGCTGGCGGACGCCTACCTCAGCGACCTGCTACCCGCGAAGCGCCGCGGCCGGTACATCGCCTGGGCCTACACCGTGGCGTTCCTCGGCGTGCCCGCCGCCGGATTCCTCGCGCACTGGCTCGTCCCCGCCGCACCACTGGGCATCGCGGGCTGGCGTTGGATGTTCGCGCTCGGCGCGCTCGGCGCCGTCGTCGTGTTCCTGCTGCGGCGCGGGCTCCCCGAGTCACCGCGCTGGCTGGCCGCCACCGGCAGGCAGGCCGAGGCCGAAGCCCTCGTCGACGAGTTCGAAGCGCAGGCCCGCGCCACCGGAGCCGCACTGCCCGAGCCCGAACCCGCGCGCACCGCGCCCCGCCCGGCCGGTGGACTCCGCGACCTCGTCGCCGCCCCGTACGGGAAGCGCACCGCGATGATGGCCGCGTTCCAGGTGCTGCAGACCGTCGGCTACTACGGGTTCGGCACGATGGTGCCGCTGGTGCTCGCCGCGAAGAGTTACGAGATCACCGACACGCTGCTGTTCAGCGCGGTCACCTACCTCGGCTACCCGGCGGGTGCGGCGCTGTCGCTGCCGTTCGTGGAGCGGATGGAGCGCAAGCACCTGGTGATCGCCTCCGCGCTGGGCATGATGGTGCTGGGGCTGGCGTTCGGGTTGTCCGCCTCGACGGTGCCGATCGTGGCGTTCGGGTTCCTCTACACCGCGGTGAGCAACGTGTTCTCGAACGCGTTCCACATCTACCAGGCGGAGATCTTCCCGACGCACATCCGCGCGACCGCCGCGTCGTGGACGTACTCGCTGTCCCGGCTGACCACCGGTGCGATGCCGTTCGTGCTGGTGCCGCTGCTGCACGCGCAGGGCGCCGGGGTGCTGTTCGCGGTGGTCGCCGCCGCGATGATCGGGGTCGGCGTGGACATCGGCCTGTTCGGACCGCGCTCGACCGGGCGACCCCTGGAAGACGTCAGCGAGCGGTAGCGAGCTCCGGCTCCGGCTCGAACCGGGCCCGGAACCGCTCGGTGGTCTGCGGCACCACCAGCACCACCGCGATCGCCAGCGCCGGCCCCACCAGCAGCGCGGTGAACGCGGCGGAGTAGCCGCCGTGCTCCACGACGTAGCCGAACACGCCGGGGCTGAGCACCCCGGCCAGCTGCCCGCCGAACATGATCACTCCCCCGGCGACGCCGGTGAGCCCGGCGGGCAGGCTGCGCAGCGGCACCGAGAAGCACGGCAGGTACGCCAGCCCCGCCACCCCGCCGAGCACGGTCACGCACGCCACGAACAGCGGCACCGACGGCATCCGCGGCAGCAGGGGCAGCAGGGGCAGCAGCAGCCCCACCACCAGCATGCTCGGCACCACCAGCAGCCGCGGCCGTCCGCCGAGGCGGTCCGACAATCGCCCGCCCAGCACCGTCCCGGCCGCTCCCAGCAGCGTCGGGCCGATCAGCGCCAGGCTCGCCTCGCCGATCGCCAGGCCGCGCGCCTCCACCAGGTACGAGGTCGTCCAGGTGCCGATGCCCCAGCTCACCACGTCGTAGGCGAAGAACATCACCGCGAACCCCCACAGCACCGGGGAGCGCAGCAACCGCGCGGTGCCACCGCCGGCGCGCGCGGACCCGGTGAGCTCCGGGGCCATCGGCTCCGGCATCCACCGCAGCACCGCGGCGAACACCAGCAGCCCCAGCACGGCCACCACCAGGAACCCGACCCGCCAGTCCCACAGCGACAGCAGCACCGCGCCCACCACGGCGGCCAGCAGCGCCCCCACCGCGTTCGAGCTCTGCATCCACCCGTTCGCGGTGAGCCGCTGCTGCGGGGTGCTGCGCGCGCTCAACGCGCTGACCGACGCCCCGGGGAACAGCCCCTGCGCGGCGCCGAAGCACAGCCGCAGCACCACCAGCGAGGCGAACGACCAGGCCAGCGCGGTCAACCCGGTGCACACCGACCACAGCAGCAGCGCGATCGCCGCCACCCGCACCCCGCCGAAGCGGTCCGCGAGCAGCCCGCCCGGGATCTGCACCAGGGCGTAGGTCAGGAAGAACGCCGACACCACCAGCCCGCGCTCCCCGTGCCCGAGGCCGAACTCCTCGCCGATCGACGGCAGCGCCACGTTGATGAGGAGCCGATCCACGTAGTCCACGGTCCAGGCCGCGAACAGCAGGGCCACGGTGATGCGGGTCGTCCGGTGCACGAGCGCTCCTCCCGCCCCTGCGGGGCGAACGGCCGACGGGGCCACCGGAACCTACGCCGGACGGACCCTCCCCGGGGAGGCCCGGCGTGAATTCGATCTTGCGAATGGACGGCGCCGGGCCGAGCGCGCCACCATCCCGGCACTGCACAGCACCTACCCCCGTCCGAGTGACCGTCCACGATTGACACGCATACCCCCCAGGGGTATACCTGGCACGGCGGAGGAACGGTGCGCACCGGAGCGGGGAGGACGTCGATGCACGGGTACACCCAGGACAAGGACGAGTACGCCAAACGGCTGCGCCGAATCGAGGGACAGGTCCGCGGCCTCGCCAAGATGATCGAGGACGACAAGTACTGCATCGATGTGCTCACCCAGATCAGCGCCACCACCAAAGCGCTGCAATCGGTCGCGCTGGGACTGCTCGACGAGCACCTCAAGCACTGCGTCGCCGAAGCGCTCACCGAAGGCGGTGCGGCCGCCGACGCCAAGGTCGCCGAGGCCGCCGCGGCGATCGCCCGGCTGGTCCGGTCCTGACCACCGGCAGCACCACGAACCACGAGAAGGGGACGTACATGAGCCAGTCGACCTACACCGTCACCGGGATGACCTGCGGCCACTGCGTGAGCTCGGTGACCGAGGAGATCAGCGAGATCGCCGGCGTCTCCGACGTCGCCGTCGACCTCGCCACCGGATCGGTGACCGTGACCAGCGCCGAACCGCTGTCCGACAGCGCGGTCCGCGGCGCGGTCGAGGAGGCCGGCTATCAGCTGGTGACGGCGTGACCACCGCGGCGGGGGGGGGGCGGGCCCCCCCCCCCCCGGCCCCCCCCCCCCCCCGGCCCCGCGGCCCCCCCCCCCGGGGGGCGCCCCCCCCCCGGCCCCCCCCCGGCGCGGGGGGGGGGGCGGGGGTTGGGGGGCGGGGGTCCGTGGGGTAGGCGCCCCCCCCGGGGGGGGGGCGGCGCCCCCCCCCCCCCCCCCCGCTCCCGCACCTCCGGGCGAACAGGAGACCGCACGATGAGCACTGCAACGCCGGCCGGCACCGGACGGCACGTCGAGCTGATCATCGGAGGCATGACCTGCGCCTCCTGCGCGAACCGGGTGGAGCGCAAGCTGCGCAAGCTCGACGGCGTCACCGCCACCGTCAACTACGCCACCGAGAAGGCCGCCGTCACCTACCCCGCCGAACTCGACCGGCAGCGGCTCATCGACCAGGTCGAAGCCGCCGGGTACACCGCCTCCGTCCCCGAACCGGACGAGACCGGCGACGCCGCCGAGACCACCGACCTGCGCGACCGGCTGATCACCTCCGCCGTGCTGGCGGTGCCGGTGATCGTGCTCGCGATGGTGCCCGCGTTCCAGTTCACCTACTGGCAGTGGGTGTCGCTGGTGCTCGCCGCGCCCGTCGTCGTCCTCGGCGGCGCCCCGTTCCACCGGGCGGCCTGGACCAACCTGCGCCACGGCGCCGCCACCATGGACACCCTCGTGTCCCTCGGCACGCTCGCCGCGTTCCTCTGGTCGCTGTACGCGCTCGTGCTCGGCACCGCCGGGATGCCCGGCATGACCCACGGGTTCGAATTCGGCACCAGCCCCGGCGGCAGCGGCGCCGGATCCATCTACCTGGAGGTCGCGGCCGGAGTCACCACGTTCCTCCTCGCCGGGCGCTACTTCGAAGCGCGCTCCAAGCGGCGCACCGGAGCAGCGCTGCGCGCCCTCCTGGAACTCGGCGCGAAGGACGTCGCCGTGCTGCGCGACGGGCGGGAGCACCGCATCCCCGTCGACGACCTCGCCGTCGGCGACCTGTTCGTGGTGCGGCCCGGCGAGAAGATCGCCACCGACGGGACCGTCGACGAAGGCGGCTCCGCCATCGACAGCTCCATGCTCACCGGCGAATCCGTGCCCGTCGAAGTGGGGCCCGGGGACGGGGTCGTCGGCGCCACGGTCAACTCCGGTGGACGGCTCGTGGTGCGCGCCACCCGCGTGGGGACGGACACCCAGCTCGCGCAGATGGCGCGGCTCGTCGAACAAGCCCAGACCGGCAAGGCCGCCGTGCAGCGGCTCGCCGACCGGATCTCCGCGGTGTTCGTGCCGATCGTCATCGGCCTCGCGCTCGCCACCCTCGGCGGATGGCTGCTCGCCGGTGGCGGCGCCGACGCCGCGTTCACCGCCGCCGTCGCCGTGCTCATCATCGCCTGCCCCTGCGCGCTCGGACTCGCCACCCCGACGGCGCTGCTAGTCGGCACGGGCCGCGGTGCCCAGCTCGGGGTGCTCATCAAGGGCCCCGAAGTGCTCGAATCGACGCGGCGCATCGACACCGTCGTGCTCGACAAGACCGGCACCGTCACCACCGGGCAGATGTCGCTGTCCGCCGTGCACCTCGCCGACGGCACCGACGAGCAGCAGGTGCTGCGGCTCGCGGGCGCCGCCGAACACGGCTCCGAGCACCCCATCGCCCGCGCCATCGCCCGCGGCGCCGCCGACCGCGTCGGCGAACTGCCCGCCGCCACCGACTTCGGCAACGTCGAAGGCCTCGGCGTGCGGGCCACCGTCGACGGGCACCAGGTCAGCATCGGGCGCCTCTTCGACGGCGAGCTGCCCGCCGTGCTGCGCGACGCCAAGACCGCCGCGGAGAACGCCGGGCGCACCGCCGTCGTCCTCGCCTGGGACGGCGCCGCGCGAGCCGTGCTCGACGTCGCCGACACCGTGAAACCCTCCTCCGCTGAAGCCGTGCGCGGGCTCCGCGACCTCGGGTTGCGGCCCGTGCTCCTGACCGGCGACAACGAGGCCGTGGCCAGGACCGTCGCCACCGAAGTCGGCATCGACGAGGTCATCGCCGAAGTCCTGCCGCAGGACAAGGCCGCCGTCGTCAGCCGCCTGCAAGGCGAAGGGCGGGCCGTGGCGATGGTCGGCGACGGCATCAACGACGCCGCCGCGCTCGCCCAAGCCGACCTGGGGCTCGCCATGGGCACCGGCACCGACGTGGCCATCGAGGCCTCCGACCTCACCCTCGTCCGGGGCGACCTGCGCGCCGCCGTCGACGCCATCCGGTTGTCCCGCGCCACGTTGCGCACCATCAAGGGCAACCTGTTCTGGGCGTTCGCCTACAACGTCGCCGCCATCCCGCTCGCCGCTGCGGGCCTGCTCAACCCGATGATCGCCGGGGCTGCGATGGCCTTCTCCTCGGCGTTCGTGGTGGCGAACAGCTTGCGGCTGCGCCGCTTCCACCCCACCACCCACCCGCCATCGGAGTGAACGGACCGTTAGTCCCATCTAGTTGGGCGAAGGGTCCGTTCACTCCAGCTGGCTCGGGACTGCACGGGGTCGCCGCGGTCTTGCGGAACGGCGAACCGCGACCGACGAGGACTCCGAGTGAACGGACCGTTCGTCCAACTAGATCGGACGAACGGTCCGTTCACTCGCTCAACCGCGTGGCGCCGCGCCTCCGCCAGGCCGAAGCGGACCTCAGGGGCGCCGCGGGCTCGGCAACGCCCGGAGCACCAGCGCAGGATGCGGGTCCGGGCCGAACGCCGTGGACTTCACCGGCAGGCGAACCCCGGTCGCCGCGGCAGCCGACAGGTCCAAGTGGCTCGGCGGGAACGCGATCGCCGCGATGCCGCCGAGTTCGCGCACCGCGTGCAACGCCCGCGGCGCACTCGGCTCATACAGCACTGGTGACTCGGCCACCACATCGAGGAACGCCTGCAGCACCGAGATGTGCATCGACCGCAACGACTCCGGGAACCGTTCGCACGGTCCCTGCAGGAACTCGACGTTGGGCCGGTCCAGCAAGAAAGCGCGGTCCGGCGTCGCGACGATGAACGCGGCCCCGTGGTAGGAGCGGGCCCGCAGCACGTCGAGCCACTCCTCCAGCGGCCCGGCCAACGCGGTGATCTGGAACCACTGCTGCGCGGCGGCGAGCGCCTTCCACGGATCGACGTGCGGCAGCACACGGTGCACCGGACGCAACCGCATCGGGCTGCGCTTGGTGTCGACGAGCAACGCGGGGATGTAGTCCCACGGCCCGCGCCCGTACCCGGCGGCGTGCACCTCACGCCGGAACCGGCGGGCGGCCACGTGGCGGTGGTGCCCATCGGCGATCAACGCGGCCCGCTCGTGCAGCGCATCGATGATCTCCCCGCAGGTGGAGCGTTCGGTGAGCCGCCACACCCGGTGCTGCTGGCCGTCCGGAGTGCGCAGCTCGGTCAGCGGCCGCTGCCGGACGGCGGTGTCTAGCTGCGCGGCGGTGCGGTCGGTACCGCCGTAGCCGAGCAGAATCGGCGGCATGCTCATCCGTCCGGCGCGCATCAGCTCGACCATGGCGTCGGTGTGCGCAGGTGCCACGTCTTCGTGCGGAAGCAGCCGGCTGTCCAGGTGCACCGCGGAGATCACACCGCGTTGCACGCCAAGCGGACCGGTCTGCTCGTAGACGTACATGGCGGGACGTTCTTCGCGGGCGAGCGCCTCGAGGCGCTTCCACTCGTCCAGCAACCGCACCGAGTTCTCGACGTCCACGCGGTCCCACGGAGTGGCGTGGCGATCAGCGAGGCCGCGCAGCCGCTCGGGCGCGAGTACCCAGGCGCGGAACGGGCGGATGTCGACTCCCACTCGTACCGAACTCGTCACCACCGCAGTATCAACCCGCGGCTGAGCGTGCGGTGAAGCGGTCGCGGAAAGCACCGATTTGTGCGCTATGCCAGAGGTTTCCTCGACGGAGAGTGATCTCCACTCACCCTGGCGGGGCTGCGACGAGCGCGGCGTGGAGGTCGTCCAACGCCCCGTCCGCGGCGATGAGGAGGCGGGTGCATTCCTGCTCGGTACCGGGCTGCGGCGGGAAGCACCCGCGTCCGGACAGCTCGGTCACCCGCTGCTCCAGCGTGCGCGCCGGGTCGGTGATCTGCGGCGGGTTCTCGGTGGAGTCGGTGGCGCTGAGCGCGATGTTGCGCACCTGCGCCAGATAGCGTTCGCAGCGCTCGGTGCCGTGCTGAGCAGCACGCGTGTAGCACTGGTCCTGCGTGACGAAGCCGATCTTGGTGATGATGTCCTGCCGGGACACGCTCGGCACGTGGCGCTGCACGCCGGGGTCGGTCTGGTAGCCGGCGCACCCGGTCAACGCCAGCGCCGCCAGCGCCACGACCACCGCCGATTTCCGGTGTGATGTCGTCGTTCGCATCCCTCACCCCTTCCGCGGGTCACAGTACGCCCGGGTGGGTTCGGTCGGAGCGGTAGGCGGAGGTCGCGACGCCCCCGCACGCAGCCCCCCGGAGTGAACGGACCGTTCGTCCGATCGTTCTGGATGAACAGTCCGTTCACTCGAGCCGAAAGCTCGTCGAGCCGGCTTCGACGAGCGGCGGACGTCGCGTCGCACGCCCAAGACCTCTCTCGGGTGAACGGACCGTTCGTCCGATTTAATCGGACGAACGGTCCGTTCACTCCACCAGGAATCGGGAAGTTGTCCACAGGTCGGCGATTCATCCACAGATCTCGAAATCGATGTGGCGCCGAGGTGAGCTGAGTGGTCATCGTGGAGTCATGCCGAGGAGAACGATCGCTGACTGGGACGGGGTGGCCACCGCGGCCACCTACGGCGTCATCACAGCGCGCGCTCTCGACGAACTCGGCGTACCGAGGCAGACCGTCTACCACCGGGCCTCGATCGGCGGCCCGTGGAAGCGGCTGCTCCCCGGGGTCATCATGCTGTCGTCGGGCACCCCCACTCGCGAGCAGCGCCTGGACGCCGCGCTCCAGTACGCGGGCACCGGCGCGATGATCACCGGAATCGCCGCTTGCCGGTTGCACGGGATGACGCAGTTCCCCGGCACGGAAGAAGTGCACATGCTCATCCCGGAAGCTCGAAAGCGCGCCAGCAAGGAGTTCGTCGAGATCGAGCGGACCACCCGCTTGCCGCGGCCCGCATCTCAAGGCGGCTTCCGGGTTGCGCCTCTCGTCCGTGCGCTGCTCGACGCGGCACGTCGACTGCCGACGCTGGACCAGGTGCGAGCACTGCTCGCCGAGGCCGTGCAACGCGGAATGGTCACTGCGGAAGCTCTTGCCAAGGAAGCGAAGGCCGGGTCGCGGCGAGGGGTCGCCCGCTGCCGCATCGTGCTCGAAGAGCTGGGTGCCAACGTCCATTCCGCGGCCGAAGGGTGGGCGTACCGGCTGGCGCGGAAAGCCGGTTTGCCGCGGATGCAGTGGAACGTCCGGTTGCTCGGCCCCGACGGGAAGCTGTTGGGCGTACCCGACGGCTGGATCGACGAGGTCGGGCTCGCCTGGCAGATCGATTCCCTCAACTTCCATCTACGGCCGGCCGGCTACGAGAACACGGTGCGACGGCACACGCTCATGACCGCCGCAGGTGTCGTCGTCGTGCACACGCTCCCGAAGCACATCCGATCGAACCCGGCCGCGGTGCTGGATGAGCTCCGACGCTCGTACCAGGTTGCTCGACAACGTCCCCGTCCACGAGTGACAGCCGTTCCCCACACGACCGAACGCCGCTGAACCACCCGCGCCCCGAACGGATCCCGTGCTTCGCGCACGGCGTCGCGTCTCCCCGCCACCGGCTCCCCAGCGCCGACCTACGCACCACTCACGCTGCCTTTCGACCCACCGCGCGTCGGCTACAGCACGCGCGGCGTTCTGCTGCCGGGAGGAAGGTGAACGGACCGTTCGCCCAATCCGGTTGGACGAACGGTCCGTTCACTTCAGAGGATCTCGAGCGCGCTTGAATCGGTCTGCTGGTCACCACGCCGACAGCCGACGCAGGTAATCGACCGAATCAGTTGGTGAACGGACCGTTCGTCCCATCTAGCCGGACGAACGGTCCGTTCACTCCTGGACGGTGCGTGCGGGACCGAACGGCGTTTTTCGAGTGAACGGACCGTTCGTCCCGATCTATTGGAACGACGGTCCGTTCACTCGGGTGCCGGTTAGGGCTGGGCTAGGCGGAGCAGGCGCGCGCACGCCGTGTCCTCATCCGGCGAGGTGGCGATCACGTGCCACTCGCCGCGTTCGGCGACGCCGGTGTCCCAGCCCTGCGTGCCCTTGCGCAGGAACAGGAACTCGGTGGGCGGCATCCGCGGTTCGTGCACGCCCTCGATCCACAGCTCGCTCTCGGCCACACCCGATCCGCGCAGGAGGGTGAACAGTTCGCGGCGGTCCATCCGCCTACCGTAGATCGTCCGCGGGCTTGAGGTAGCCGTTGGACAACAGCCACCGGACGTTCAGCCGCTGCCCGTCGCCCGGCTGGAGGAACGCGGGGTCGAGCAGAATCTGGGTGCCACCACCGGGCTGGGCGAACCAGGCGGCGATGGGTCCTTCCCACGCGGTGAACGGCCGCGCCACCTCGTACCGGTGGTAGCCGCAGGGGAAGTCGGCTTCCCTGGTGGTCAGGCTCTGCGGCGGCAGCGAACGTTCGGCGTAGTCGTCGCCGGCAGGGGCGAGGAAGGAGCCGTACTCGGAGCCGAAGCGGTCCAGTTTTTCGCCCACTTCCAGTACTTCGGCGTCCTTGTCGGCACTTCCGTCGGGGAGCACTTCGAACCCGTCCAGCGGCGGGTACTTCCAGCTCTCCGCCGTGGAGTCCCAGTACTCCGCCAGGAACCGGTCCGGCGGGAGGTTCCCGCTGCGTGAGTAGCCGGCCAGCAGCGGTCCGACGGGCTCCTGCCACGGCCGGGGCAGCACCGCAGGCCCCCATCGTTCGTCGCCGGCGTGGACCCCGGTGCAGGGTTCGGGCCGGTCGGCGTGCGGCGCCGCTTGGGCCGGTGCGGCGGGCACCAGCACGGCCACCAGCCCGAAGCACAGCGCGAGCAGGGCTCGTCTGCGGCGCGGCACGCGCGGGTGCGGGACGGCCGCGCCGCTGCGTCGGATCGCGTTTCGGGAACACGGCATTTCGAACCCCAGCATGGAACTCCTCCTGATCGCTGTGCTGGCCCCACTGATAGCGGCCGAGTGATCACCCGGGGAACGTTCCACGTGGATTGCGCTCGATCGGTTCGCACTCGCTACCTGATCGGATGGATCTTGGTTCTGATTCTGACGCTCCGCATCCGAAGTCGTCGGTGCCACCGCCGCGGGCTGCTCGGAACCCGCCGCTGAACTCGGCGACCGGCCCGCAGGTCCTTTTTGGACGTGCCGAATCCGGGACTTTTCCCTGGCGGTGAACGCTCGACCTTCCCCGGAAGGCGGCCGCGGACCCCGCTGCGCGAACCCGGCACCGTCCACGCTGAGTCACCACGGAACCGACCGGACTCCCGCGAGTGGAAATTCCGGATCCGGCCACGACTCGAATCCACCGGGAAAAAGCAATCCGGCATTGCCGGAACGCGCGCTCTGAAATCCGCTGCGCACATCGACCCAGCCCCGCCGAAACGGCGAACCGGCGGCGGAACGCCCGGCCCCCCGACGATTCGGCGGGCTCAGCCCGTGCCGGTCCCGCCGGTCCCGTCCCCGAACCGGACGTGCTCGGGCTGCGGGATGAGCAGTTCGTCGACCCCGCAGCCGAGCACGGCGCAGAGCACGTCCAGGTCGGCGAGCTTCACGCTCCCGGGCTGCCCGGACCACAACGCGGACATCTTGCCCGCGGAGATCACCATCCCGCGCTCGGCGAGCCTGCGCTGCAGGTCACCGGCCTTCCATATGCCCCGGTTGGCCGCAGCCAGCCGCAGGTTCCACCGCATCCGGACCTCCTCCTGCCCCAGCCGGCACCGCGGACGCGCGCGCGGCACCAGTCGCGAGACCACCCCGTTCTGATCGCCACACCGTTCCCCGCCCAACACCGCACGACGCCTTTCGGGATTGTTTCAGGAATGCCGAATTCGCCTCGACAAGGTCGGGTTAATCGCGAACGCTACTGCATCTATCCAAGCACTCCGCAACCGGTTCCCACCGACCGCCCCCGCACTTCGCCCGGCCGGAGCAGCACGTCGTGCACGGCGCGAATCGGACCCGCTGGAAAACGGGTTCGATCGTCCGCGGAACGACCAGAGAACACCGATTTATTTCCAAGCGCAACTACTTCCCGTGATCACAATAGGCGAAACGAGTGATGGTCGGTGATGTAGCTCCCGCCCGCCACCGGAGCAGCCACTCTTAGCACCTTCGGGTGACTGTACGGCCCCATCCGGCGGTGCTAGCGTCTTCTCCGCCAGGAAATGAGCACGCAATTTGCCGATGCCCGGTTTCCACGTCGGCGTCTTTCCATTCACGCGAAACCCAGCGGAAAACAAGCGAACTCAGTCGAAGAATCGGCCTGTTCCCCTCGAACCGGCCGATTGGCGACCCCGCGACCCGAACCGGGCCGGGCCGGGTCGTTCACCGGCACGGCGGCCAGCGAAGCCCGCCGCGGTCGAGCACGCCCCGCTCCACCGGAGCATTCGGCGCTTTCCCCAGAACTCGAACGAAAGATTAGGTGGTGTACGTCGTGACCGTGGCGGATTCGGGTGTCGACGAGAACGAGCGGCCGCAGCTGAGCCTGGGTACGGCCGCCGCGCGGAACCTCGCGACGACGACCAAGACCCCACCGCAGATGCAGGGCATCACCTCGCGGTGGCTGCTGCGGATGCTCCCGTGGGTGCAGGCGACCGGCGGGACCTACCGGGTCAACCGCAGGCTCACCTACACCTTGGGCGACGGGCGGGTGACCTTCACCAACACCGGCTCCGACGTCCGGGTCATCCCCCAAGAGCTGCGCGAGCTGCCGCTGCTGCGCGACTTCGACGACGAGTCGGTGCTCGGCGCGCTCGCCGACCGCTTCGTCCAGCAGAACTTCGAGCCCGGCGACGTCCTCGTCGAGGCCGGGCAGCCCGTGGACCAGGTCTTCCTGCTGGCGCACGGCAAGGTGAACAAGCTCGGCCGCGGCGAGTACGGCGACGACACCGTGCTCGGCGTCCTCGCCAACGGCGAGTACTTCGGGGAGTCCGCGCTGCTCAGCGCCGACGGCACTTGGGCCCACACCATCAAGGCCGTCACCTCCGGCACCGTGCTCGCGCTGCGGCACCAGAGCCTGCAGGAGATGAACGCCGCCGAGCCGCTGCGCCAGCACCTCGCCGGCATCGACACCTCCACCGGGAAACCGCAGAACGAGCACGGCGAAGCCGAGATCGGCATCCACTCCGGACACAGCGGCGAAGCTCTGCTCGGCGGCACCTACGTGGACTACGAGCTCAGCCCGCGCGAGTACGAGCTCAGCGTCGCCCAGACCGTGCTGCGCGTGCACAGCCGGGTCACGGACCTCTACAACCAGCCGATGAACCAGACCGAGCAGCAGCTGCGGCTCACCATCGAAGCACTCCGCGAACGCCAAGAGCACGACCTGCTCAACAACCCCGACTTCGGACTCCTCCACAACGCAGACCTCTCCCAACGCATCCACACCCGCACCGGCCCACCCACCCCCGACGACCTCGACGAACTCCTGTCCACGGTGTGGAAGGAGCCGACGTTCTTCCTGGCGCACCCGCGGGCGATCGCCGCGTTCGGCCGGGAGTGCAGCAAGCGCGGGCTGTACCCGCAGAACGTGGACTTCCAGGGCCACCAGGTCCCGGCGTGGCGCGGCGTGCCGCTGCTGCCGAGCAACAAGATCGGGGTGTCGGACACCCGCACCACCTCGATCATGCTGTTGCGCGCCGGGGAGCAGAACCAGGGCGTCGTCGGCCTGCACCAGACCGGCATCCCGGACGAGTACCAGCCGGGCCTGTCGGTGCGGTTCATGGGCATCAACGAGAGCGCCGTCATCTCGTACCTGGTCAGCACCTACTACTCGGCCGCGATCCTGGTGCCGGATGCCCTCGGCGTGCTGGAGCACGTCGAGATCGGGCGCGAGGGCTGACCCGGGATGCGGGCCTTGGAGATCCCCGGTTCCGGTGCACCGTGCGGTGCGCGGCTGAACCCGCACGTGGATCGCGCGCACGCGCTCGCCGCCAGGTGGACGCGGGAACAAGGCCTGCTTCTGTCCGATGTGGACTTATCCGGTCCACGTCGGCCCGCGGACGCGGGGATCCCGAGCTCCCCGCACTCCCCCGGCGCGGACCCGTTCCGGGTCGCACCCGGGGAGGAAGCTCCGGGGCCGGTGGCTCACACGCCTGACGCCACCGGCCCCGGGGTGACCGCATCCGCCGTGCGGGACCAGGTGCTGCTCGCCGCCTGGACCCATCCCGACGTGCCCGGCGCGGAGCTGGCGCTGATCGCCTGCTTCGAGGTGTGGGTGGCGGCGGTGCGCGGGCACGTCCGGCGCTGCTCGGGGGCAGTCGCCGAGCGCTCCGTGGCGGGGTTGCACCAGGTGCTGACCGGTGCGGCCGAATCCCGAGACGCCGCTGACCCCGCCGGCAGGGCGTTGCGCGACCTGCGTTCCCGAGTCGCGCCGTCGTGGCGGCGGCAGGTCGATGCCGCGCTGATCGACCTGCTGCGCGGGCAGGCCGCCGAGTCGGCGGGGGCGGCGGTGTCCCGGGTGCCCAACCCGATCGACCACCTGGGCGCGGGCCGCACCAGCGGGCCTGGTCCGTGGGCCGCGCGGCTGGTGGCCTACGGGCTGCGGGTGCGGATCCCGCGGCAGGTCGCCGCGAGCGCCGCGTTCCGCGCGGTGCACGACGCGTTCTGCGACGTGGTGCTGCTGCGCACCCGGAACGCGGGCGCGCCGGAGGAACCGCGGGACGAGCTCTCCGACAGCGTCGTGGTGCTGCAGCGGCACTTCGGGCAGTCCCGGGCGCGAGCGCTCGCCATGCTCGACGACCTGTTGTCGTGGCGCGCGGAACGGTTCGACGAGCTCACCGGCACCGGCCTGCCCGTGCTGCTGGCGGAGTGCGCGGACGCGGCGCAGCGCGACGCGGTGCTGCGCTACGTCCAGGGGCTGCGGGACTGGTCGGCGGGCCTGCTGGCGTGCCGGCCGGACACGGCGCCGCGGGACGCCGGGCCGCCGCGCCCGGCCCCCCCCCACGCCTCGAACCGGGTGCGGCTGCCCGAGTTCTTCATGCCCTTCGACACCAGGCGGAATCCGGCGGTGGACGCGGCGCGGCGGCACTGCCGCGAGTGGGCCGAGGAGCACGGGTTGCTGCGCGGCACCCGCTCGTGGACTCCCGCCGCGTTCGACTCCGCCGACTACGCGCTGCTGGCCGCGCTGACCGAACCCGATGCGGCGGCGGCCGAGCTGGATTTGGCCGCCGATTGGCAGGTGTGGTCGTGGTACGCCGATGACCACCTCCGGTCCCGGGCCTCGGGTGCGGCGTTCCGGGATCGGCTCGCGGACCTGCTCCGCGACGGGCCGGAACCGCGGGAACCGTGGGAGCGGGCGCTGGTCGACCTGTGGCGGCGCACCACCGACGAGCTGGAACCCCGGCGGCGGCGCGAGTTCGCGGTGCGGCTCGCGGAACGCTTCGAGTACCGGGTGGCGGAACTGCGCGGCCCGGAGCCGGCCGATCCGCTGGCGCTGCTCGCGTCCCGGCGGCGCAGCTGCGGCGCCGAGTTCAGCGCCGCGCTGCTGCGGCACCGCCACGCCGCGCAGCTGCCCGCCGAACTGTTCACCGGCACCCCGATGCGGGCGCTCGCCGAGGCGTTCGCCGAGGTCAGCGCGCTGCGGCACGACCTGCTCCGCTACCGGACGACGTCTCCCGGCCCGCCGCGGACGCCGAACGTGGTGGCGGCGGTGGCGGCGTTCCTCGGCTGCCGGCCGCAGCAGGCGGTGTCGCTGACCGACGACCTGTGCACGGCGCGGCTGCGGCGGTTCGAGTCGGTCGCGCACTGGGAACTTCCCGCGCTCACCGGCGAGTTCGACCTCGACGCGGCGGGCTGCGCACGGCTGGAGCGGTACGTGCGCGGCATGCAGCAGTGGATGGCGGGCGAGCTGCGGTGGGTCGCGGTCACCGGCCGCTACGCCGGTACCGGAGACCGGCCGCGCCGGGCGCGGCGCGCGCACGGCCGACCCGGGCGCCCGGACGAGCGCTTCCTGCGCCGGGCTCCCGGCTAGTACCCCGGGCCGCCTCCCGGCCCGGTTCTTCCAGCAACGACAACGGGATTGGTGACTGCATGACCCGCGAGACCCACACCGGGGACCCCACGGACGCGGGTTCCGGCGCTCGCCCCGCGCTCAGCCTGGGCACCGAGGCGGCGCGGAACCTGTCGACCACGACGAAGACCCCGCCGCAGATGCAGGGCATCACGTCCCGCTGGCTGCAACGCACCCTGCCGTGGGTGGAGGCGAGCTCCGGCACCTACCGGGTGAACCGCCGGTTGACCTACACCCTCGGCGACGGGCGCGTCACGTTCGTCAGCACCGGCAAACACGTGCAGGTGGTGCCGCAGGAGCTGCGGGAGCTGCCCGCGCTGCGCGACTTCGACGACGACGCGGTGCTCGGTGCGCTCGCCGACCGGTTCGTGCAGCGCGAGTACGAGGCGGGCGCGGTGCTCGCCGAGGCGGGCGCGCCGGTCGATCGGATCCTGCTGCTGGCGCACGGCAAGGCGCACAAGCTGACCCGCGGCGAGTACGGCGACGACGCGGTGCTCGGGTTGCTCGCCGATGGGGACCACGCCGGGTCCGGGCTGCTGCTCGACCAGGGCTCGCGGTGGCCGCACACCGTGAAGGCCGTCACGCCCTGCACCGTGCTGGAACTGCGCGGTGACGTCGTGGAGGAGACGGCGGCCCGCGCCGACGGACTGCGCGCCCACCTCGACGACGTGCGTTCGCGGCCGTCGAAGTCGCAGAACAAGCACGGCGAAGCCGAGATCGGCATCCACTCCGGACACAGCGGCGAAGCTCCGCTCGGCGGCACCTTCGTCGACTACGAGACCTCGCCGCGCGAGTACGAGCTGGCCGTCGCCCAAGCGGTGCTGCGCGTGCACAGCCGCGTGTCCGACCTCTACAGCACGCCGATGGACCAGACCGAGCAGCAGCTGCGGCTCACCATCGAAGCACTCCGCGAACGCCAAGAGCACGACCTGCTCAACAACCCCGACTTCGGACTCCTCCACAACGCAGACCTCTCCCAACGCATCCACACCCGCACCGGCCCACCCACCCCCGACGACCTCGACGAACTCCTGTCGAGCCGGCGCAAGACCCGGCTGGTGCTGGCGCATCCGCGGGCCATCGCCGCGTTCCGGCGCGAGTGCAACCGGCGCGGGGTGCTCCCGGACGTGGTGGAGGTCGAAGGAACCCGGGTCACCGGGTGGCGCGGGGTGCCGATGCTGCCCAGCGACAAGATCCCGGTGTCCGAGGTGGGCACCACCTCGATCCTCGCCATGCGCACCGGCGCCGAGGACCACGGCGTCGTCGGCCTGCGGCAGACCGGCATCCCCGACGAGCACGAGCCCGGGCTGAACGTGCGGTTCATGGGGATGGACGAGCACGCCGTGGTGTCCTACCTGGTCAGCACCTACTACTCGGCGGCGGTGCTGGTCCCCGACGCGCTCGGCGTGCTCGAACACGTCGAGACCACCCGGTGAAGGAGATCGGCGCAGATGACCGCACATGTGGACGAGGCACGACGGACGGTGGCCGACACGCTGCGCACCGGCCGGGAGCTGCTGGACCCGGCGCTGCGCGCCGCGGTCGGTTCGCTGCCGGAGTCGATGCAGCGCATCGTCGGCCACCACTTCGGCTGGCGGGACGAGCACGGCGCGCCCGTCGACGAAGACCAGGGCAAAGCGATCCGGCCCACCCTGGTGCTGCTCGCCGGGCGGGCCGTCGGCGCCGACGCGCGGCAGGTGCTGCCCGCGGCGGTCGCCGTGGAGCTGGTGCACAACTTCTCGCTGCTGCACGACGACGTGATGGACGGTGACCTCACCCGGCGGCACCGGCCCACCGCGTGGCGGGTGTTCGGGTCCGGGCCGGCGATCCTCGCCGGGGACGCGCTGTTGACGCTCGCCGCCGACGTGCTCACCGGCAGCGGGCATCCGGCGGCGCTCGCCGGGTTGAAGGAGCTCAACGCCACCGTGCTCGACCTGGTGGACGGGCAGAGCTCCGACATGTCGTTCGAGCGGCGCGCCGATGTGGCGCTGCCCGAAGTCCTCACCATGGTCGGGGCGAAGACGGGGGCGCTGCTCGGGTGCAGCTGCGCGCTCGGCGCGTTCTTCGGCGGTGCCGGGCAGGAGCGGGTGGAGCACCTGCGGCGCTTCGGCTACCGGCTCGGCCTGGCGTTCCAGCTGGTCGACGACATCCTGGGCATCTGGGGGGATCCGGCGGTGACCGGGAAGCCGGTGCACTCCGACCTGCGGAACCGGAAGAAGTCGCTGCCGGTGGTGGCCGCGTTGAACTCCGGCACGGCCGCCGGTCGGGAGCTCACCGAGCTGTACTCCCGCGAGATGTCCGATGAGGACGCGGTGCGGGCCGCGCGGCTGGTGTCCGACTCCGGGGCCCGGGAGTGGAGCCGCGGCCACATCGCCACGTTGGAGGCCGAAGCGCTGCACCACCTGGACGCGGCCGCCCTCGAACCGGGGCCGGCTGCGGAGCTGGCGGCGCTGACGCGGATGTTGACGGGGCGCGAGTTCTGACCCCCGCCCGGCTACGGGAGTGAACGGACCGTTCGTCCGATCTAGTTGGGCGAACGGTCCGTTCACCCGTGTCTGAAGCCGCCTCCGGGTGGGGTTCGGTTCGCACTCGCGAGCCGATCACCTCGACCGCGGAACCGGGTGAACGGACCGTTCGACCAATGGAGTGGGACGAACGGTCCGTTCACCCGGAACTCGGCCCGTGGTGGGCCGGGACGGGTGTGTCGGCACCCGCCCGAGTCCACCCGCTCCGGAGGTACGGGAGTGAACGGACCGTTCGTCCGATCTGGTTGGGCGAACGGTCCGTTCACTCCACCGGAGCTCAGTCCTCGTCGCCTTCGGCGGCGTCTCCGGCTTCGTCCAGGACCTCGCCGAGGACCATGCCGCCGACGAGTCCGGCGCCTGCGCCGAGCGCGGCTCCAGCCGCGACGCCACCCCAGCCCGGGCCGCCGCCCTGCTGTTCCTGGTAGTGCTCGTGCTGCTCGGGGTGTCCGCCGCCGAACATGCCACCGCGCTGCGCCGCCTCATCGAGCCAGTGGGTCAGCTCCGCGACCCAGTCCGCCTGCTCCGCCTCCGCGTGGGTGCGGCGGAACCGCCCGAACGCGTCCTCGCCGGAGCGGAACATGCCGCCGCGGCGGTCGGCTTCGAGCACGACGTGCAGGCCGTCGGCGTCGGCGACGAAGGTCAGCTCGACCTCGTCGACGCGGCCGCGGTACTGCTCCGGAGCGAAGAACTCGATCTCTTGGAACATCGGCAGCTGCTGGTCGATGCCGTGCAGCCGCCCGATCTCCAGGTCGGTCGACTTGAACTGAAAACCGAGCGCGCCGAACGCGTCGAGCACCCTGGACTGCGAGGGCAGCGGGGCCACGAACAAGCCGTCCAGGTCGCCCTTGTCGGCGCTCTTCGCGACGACCAGTTCGGTGCGCACGCCGAGGGCGACGCCGGGGAGCTGCGCGCCGTCGACGACGTTGATCGGTGTTTCCGCTGGCACGGGGATCGCGAACGGGATCACCTTGTGCTCGCCGTCGCCGACGTGGAAGTTCTCGGCGACGACGACCTGCATGAACTCGATGGTGGCGTCGTGCTGCTCGTCGCCCCGCTCCACCTCGGCGCGGGCTTCGAACCTGAGGACGATCCGCTCGATGTCGACTTCGTCGTCTCCGGTGACTCGGACTTCACCGGAGAGCGTCGAGCCCGGTTGGACGTGCGGTTCGGAGAACACCGTGTCGACGGTGGGTCCTCCGATCCCGAGCGCCCGCAGCATCTTCTTGAACACCAACGCGACCTCCCAGTCGTTTCAAGATCATCATACGAGCCCCCACCCCGCGTCTGATCTTGCCCCAATGTCCGATTCGTCCGCCATCGCCGTGCCGCCGCGCCGCGAAGATCCGTCGAATGCCGCAGCGCTCACCCCTGGCCTCCCCACCACGTCACTCACCGCGGCCGGAGACGAGTGAACGGACCGTTCGACCAACTAGATGGGACGAACGGTCCGTTCACTCCATCCACCGGGCGGGTGCCGCCGCTGCCCGCGATCTCCAGCCGCACCGGCACGACACCGAGTGAAGGGGGCCGGAGGGCCGGAAAGCGGGGCGGCCGGGGGGGGGTCAGACCAACCGGGGGGGGGGGGGGGGGGCGGGGGGGGGCGGGGGCCGANNNNCGCCGCCCCCCCGGGGGGGGCGCCCCGCCGCCCCCCCCCCCCCCCCCCCCCCCCACCCCCCCCCCGCCCCCCCCCCCCCCCCCAACCCCCCCCCCCCCACGGGCCCGTTCACTCACAACCGGTGGTGGGGCGGCGGCGCCGGTGATGAGCTGTCCCCACCACCCCGGCTGGCCACGACCGCCACGCCGGGGGACGGTGTTGACGCGCCGCGGCGAGTGGTTCGCGGTCACCGAGCACGAGGAGTCGACGTATGCCTTCGGGTCCGTTCCCCGAGCTGGAAGCCGCGCTGCCCGAGTTGGAGCGCTGCTACCTGGCTCTGCACCGCCACCCGGAGCTGGCGTTCGCGGAGCACCGCACCGCCGAGGTGGGCGCGCGGGCGCTGCGGGCCGCCGGTTGCGAGGTCACCACCGGCGTCGGCGGCACCGGAGTGGTGGGCGTGCTGCGCAGCGGGGAGGGCCCGACGGTGCTGCTGCGCGCCGACATGGACGGGTTGCCGTTGCGGGAGCAGACGGGCCTGGACTACGCGAGCACGGAGGTCGCGGACGGCGAGGTCCCGGTGGCGCACGCCTGCGGCCACGACATGCACGTGACGTGGCTGCTGGGCGCGGCACGGCTGTTGGCGGGCCGCCGCGCCGAGTGGTCGGGCACGGTGCTGTTCGTGCTGCAACCGGCCGAGGAGCACGGCGGGGGCGCGCGGGCGATGCTCGCGGACGGCGTGTTCGACCGGTTCGGCACACCGGACGTGGTGCTGGGCCAGCACGTCGGCCCGATGCCCGCGGGGCACGTGTTCACCCGCCCGGGGTTGACGATGTCGGCGAGCGATTCGGTGCACGTGCGGATGTTCGGCCGCGGCGGCCACGGTTCGCGCCCGGAGACGACGGTGGATCCGGTGGTGATGGCGGCGGCGACGGTCATGCGGTTGCAGACGGTCGTGTCGCGGGAGGTGGCGGCGACGGAGTCGGCGGTGGTGACGGTGGGCGCGTTGAACGCGGGCAGCAAGGACAACGTGATCCCGGACGAGGCGGAGCTGCAGCTGAGCATCCGGTCGTTCGCGGAGCCGGTCCGGACCCGGGTGCACGAGGCGGTGCGGCGCATCGTGCGCGCGGAGGCGGCTGCCGCGGGTGCGCCGCGCGAACCGGAGTTCACCGAGGTCGATTCGTATCCGGCGACGGTGAACGACGAGCGGGCCACGGAGGCCTTGACCGCGCGGTTCCGGGAGGTGTTCGGCGAGCAGCGGGTGCACCCGGCGCCGGTCGTGACGGGCAGCGAGGACTTCGGCGAGTTCGGTGCGGCGAGCGGGGCTCCTTCGGTGTTCTGGTTCGTCGGCGGCGTGGACGCGGAGCGCTTCGCGGCCGCGTCGGAGGCGGGCACGGTGGAGCGGGACGTGCCGTCGAACCATTCGCCGCAGTTCGCCCCGCAGCTGCACCCGACGTTGTCGGCCGGGGTGGAAACCCTGGTGACGGCGGCCCT